>WGEI01000445.1 GCA_015492875.1 Anaerolineae bacterium
ATAATAGCGTTGATGCGACGAGAGGGGTCAACATGGTATTCTTTGCGCGCATTGCGCACGCCCCGCACCATCTCCATAAGCCATTCCATCTGCTGTTCGGCTTCTTCGTCAATAAGTTCCGAACGCATTTTTGGCCATTCTGCGATGATGAGCGCCTCGCCTTGCTTAGGCAGGTAACCCCACGCTTCTTCTGTCATGAATGGCATAAACGGATGCAGCAAGCGCAAGCAATTATCCAACACATACACTAGCACCCGTCTCGCCCGAACTTTTTCCTCTTCTGTGCCGTTATATAGCGCGTGTTTGCTAATTTCAATATACCATGGGGCAAACTCATCCCACATGAACTGCTCAATACGGTTGCCGGCTTCGCCATACTGGTAAATATCAAATAAGCGATTCACCGTTTCGATGAGGCGCGTCAGGCGGCTTAAAATCCACCGCGATGGCATGTCTAGCTCGTCTTGCGAGGGCAATCCATGCTCGAATGCGCCGTCCAAATTGCTATAGATGAAGTTTGTCATCTGCCAAACTTTGTTCACAAAATGGAAGCTGTGCTCCACTTTCGCCGGGTCAAGATTAATGTCATTCCCCGGTGTGCCGCTTGTCACCAGCGTAAAGCGCAACGGGTCAGTGCCATATTGCTCGATAAGCTCAAGTGGGTCGATGGTGTTCCCCAACGTTTTGCTGATTTTACGCCCATGTTTATCACGAATGAGGCCATGTAAATACACCGTGTGAAACGGCGGCTTGTCCGTAAACCATAGCCCCATCATAATCATGCGTGCCACCCAGAAGAACAAAATATCATGCCCGGTTTCCATCACATCAGTAGGATAGAAACGTAGGTAGTCCTCAGTTTCTTCTGGCCAGCCCAACGTGCTAAAAGGCCATAACGCACTACTGAACCATGTGTCGAGTACATCTTGCTCTGGTGTCCAGCCATCTCCTTCAGGGGCTTCGCGCCCAACATAGATTTCTCCATTTGGCCCATACCACACCGGAATACGATGCCCCCACCATAATTGGCGGCTGATGCACCAGTCCTCGATATTTTCTAGCCAGTGATAATACACTTTCGTGAAACGCTCTGGAACGATTTTGATTTGCCCGCTACGAACGGCCTCTAAGGCCTTTTCTGCCAGCGGTTTAATCTTCACAAACCATTGTGTGCTCAACATTGGCTCTACAACCTCGCCGCCGCGCTGGCTTCTGGGCACCACGTGAGTATGTTCTTCAACCTTTATTGTTAGCCCTGCCGCTTCCATATCTGCCCACAGTTTTTCGCGGCATTCATAGCGGTCTAAGCCTTGATATGGGCCTGCTTTCTCGTTCATTGTGGCATCAAGGTTCAACACATTGATGAGCGGCAAATTGTGGCGCGCGCCAACCTCGTAGTCATTGAAATCATGAGCTGGCGTGATTTTTAATGCCCCCGTACCAAATTCAGGGTCGACATACTCATCAGCAATTACTGGAATTGGTCGGTTGAGCATCGGCACTAACGCAGTGCGACCGATATATTGCCGATAACGCTCATCATCTGGATGCACCGCCACTGCTGTATCGCCCAAAATAGTTTCGGGGCGCGTTGTAGCGACGGGAATATATGCACCATCATCCCCTTCTAAGGGATAACGGAAATAATAAAGTTTCCCTTGTTCTTCTTTTCGCTCCACTTCTAGGTCGCTGACGGCGGTTTGCAGACCGGGACTCCAGTTCACCAAACGCGGGCCACGATAGATTAACCCTTGCTCATAAAGGCGAATGAACACCTCCAGAACAGCATTGGAAAGCCCCGCATCAAGCGTAAAACGCTCCCTATCCCAATCACAGCTTGCGCCCATTCGCCGCAACTGGCGTATAATCGTCCCGCCATATTGCGCTTTCCATTGCCACGTACGGTTGAGGAATTCTTCACGCCCAATTTCTTGGCGGCTTGTGCCCTCCGCCTGCAACATCTTCTCCACTTGGAGTTGCGTTGCGATGCCAGCATGGTCTGTCCCCGGCACCCATAGCGCCGCTTTGCCATTCATGCGCGCATGGCGAATCATCAAATCTTCCAAAGTGGTGAAGAGCGCATGACCAATATGCAGGGCGCCGGTCACATTAGGCGGCGGCATACTAATCACAAATGACTCTGCATCTGGCCCCTGCGCTTCTGGCTTAAACCATCCGTTTTTCTCCCACCATTCGTAAAGTCGTGGCTCAGCTTCAGCGAAATCGAAGTTTTTGGGCATTTGCTTATTCATATAGCTTCCCTCATCTTTGTCTATTGTGGCTTATGGGCAACTAGAACCTGTTCCCACCGGTCGGGCTGTTCTTTAATGTCGATAAATCCCGCTTCTAGGAGAACAACCTGCACTTCATCAACCGAAAGCGGACGGAACATCACATGGCGTTTAATAGTGGTGTAATGATTATCCGTGCCTGTGACAATGTAAAGATTTTGCGTTGCAATGGTTGGCGGCCCGTCTTCCCATTCCCAAATATCAAATGTGATGAACTCGCTGCCATCATTTTGATGAATGAATCCCGGCAGGAAACGCGGCCTCATCTCCATAAATGGGCCAAAGTCCCGCATACCAACAACGAGAACCCCCCCCGGACGTAGCAAATCATAAAAAATATGGATTGCCCGCTCTATTTCATCATCTGTCAACAAGTGGGGCAGGGCATTCCCTTTGCTAATCACAGCATCAAACGGCCCTTGAACGACTTCTGGCAAGCGCAAAAAATCAGCCTGTTGGAATAGAATTTTGCCAGTGACATCATGTTCTGCAGCGATGCTTTGTGCCTTACGCAACATCCCTAAGCTGGGGTCAACCGCTACAACCTCAAACCCTAACTTTGCCAACGGCACAGCTTGCGTGCCCGCGCCGCAAGAGGCATCGAGCACCCGTTTCACCCCCTTATTGCGGAAAATAGCCCGTAGGCTCAGCCCTTCGCGTTCTAGTTGCACTTCCCAATCTTTGTAGAACAGCGGGTAATATTCAGCTATAGCGTCATAGAATGCAATCGTATCTTGGTCAATCATTAGCTTATGCTCTTATCATGTTCAAATACGGATGACATGACTTCCCTCTAGCTACCCTAATTAAAAAAGCCCTCCGCCCCTGATTCAAGGACGAAAGGCTCTACCTTCCGCGGTACCACCTTGATTCGGCGAAAATACTTCGCCGCACTCATTGATGCTATAACGGGCATACCCGATCTGGTTCTACTCATGTTTGCTATGAACATGTTCTTCCAGATAGCTCGCGGGCGACTTCAACAATCTTTCATGAGTGGGCTTCCAGCCGGTGACCCACACTCTCTATCATGAGGGAGAGTGCCTACTCCTCCCGGTCAACGCTTTTATATGCGATTGTGTCGGCAGTATAGCATATTTATTGAAATCCGGTCAATCCTTGCTGATAGCGCGCTCCTTGAGCAGTGTCTTAACCCTATCTGCCAGCATATCAATGGCGACTACATTATGCCCACCCTCTGGCACAATGACATCAGCATAGCGCTTACTGGGTTCAACAAACTCTAAATGCATTGGACGCACTGTCGCTAGATATTGGTTGATGACAGATTCTGTTGTTCGTCCCCGTTCTGTAATATCGCGCGTTAGCCGCCGTATAAAACGAATATCAGCATCGGCATCTACGAAAACTTTGACATCAAACAGCTTGCGTAGTTTCGCTTCCGCCAGTATCAAAATCCCCTCAACCAGAATGACCGGGTGGGGATAAACGGTCTGTGTTTCCCCCGTGCGGCGGTCTTGCGTGAAATCATAGATAGGAATTTCTACGGGCTGCCATTCCAACAGTTGTTTGATGTGCTCTACCATAAGCGGGGTATCTAGCGAGTTTGGATGGTCGAAGTTGATTTTATCGCGTTGCGTAGGTGGTAGATGGCTCAGGTCTTTATAATAGGCATCGTGCGGTAGATAGGCGATGTTCTCTTGTCCGACGCGCTCAATAATTGCTCTGGCAACCGTTGTTTTACCAGAACCTGTGCCGCCAGCTATGGCTATAACCACAGGTCGCGGTTTTTCAGTCATGCAACCTCTCCTCGCCACCTACAGGCAAAATAAATGCCCGCATATCACGGGCATTTGAGAGCCACCCATGGGACTTGAACCCATAACCTATCGCTTACGAAGCGATTGCTCTGCCATTGAGCTAGGGTGGCCTAAGTTGGGGCACATTATAGCAATTTGCCCCACTGCATACAAGGTTCAATCACCTCAGAAGCTAATGGCGGAAATGTCTTGTGCCCGTGAATACCATCGCCAAGCCCGCTTTGTTCGCTGCCTCGATAACTTGGCTATCTCGTATAGAACCGCCGGGCTGGATAATGGCTGTCACGCCTGCCTCTGCCGCCGTTTCAACCCCATCGGGGAAGGGGAAGAACGCATCGGAAGCTAATACCGCCCCCTTAGATTTCTCGCCCGCTTTGGTCACCGCCAGCTTGACAGCATCGACCCGGCTTGGCAATCCGCCACCAATACCGACCGTCGCGTTTTTATGCGCCAGTACAATAGCATTAGATTTCACATGCTGAACAGCTTTCCAAGCGAATTGCAACGCCTCTAATTCTTCTGTTGTGGGTAGCCGTTCGGTGACTGTTTTTAACGTGATGCTATCGGGGTCACCTAAATCTACTTGTTGGACGAGTAAACCGCGATGGACGCTGCGCATTTCTAAAGTAGACCCGTCAAATGTATGTGGGATTTGTAGAATACGGCAATTCTTGCGTTTTTCTCGCAATGCGGCAACAGCATCTTCACTGAAACTCGGTGCGGCAATCGCTTCTACGAAAAGCGACCCCAGCGCTTCAACGAACTCACGGTCTACCCTGCGATTAACCGCGATAACGCCCCCAAAAGCCGATATGGGGTCAGACGCCAGCGCTTCAGGGAAGGCTTGGGCGATGCTTTCATTGATAGCGATGCCAGTTGGCGTTAGATGCTTGACAATCACCACACCAGGCTCATCATAACTATTCACCGCTCGCCATGCCGCATCGACATCTAAAATGTTGTTATACGAAAGTTCTTTGCCGCCAAGTTGTGTCGCACCAAAGGGTGTATCATCTCCATGACGGCTATAATAAGCCGCTTTCTGATGTGGATTTTCCCCATAACGCAAATTTATCACCCGCTGCATACTGATAGAGAGTTGCTCTGGCAATTCTTCAGTATTCAAACTTGGCACACTATCTTGAGATAAATAGGCGAAAATAGCCGTATCATAGTCACGTGTTAAAGCAAATGCTTTTACCGCCAGCTCGCGGCGCATAGCAAGATCAATCTCTCCACCAGCCTTTAGTGCGGCGCTAACACGAGCATAGTCATTGGGGTCACATATCGTGATGACACGGAAGAAATTTTTCGCTGCGGCACGCAACAGCGTTACACCACCAATGTCAATTTGCTCGATAGCATCCTGTAGCGAAATGCCTTTTTGTGCAACTGTCTCTTGGAATGGATATAGGTTGCAAACAACCATGTTGATTGGGGCGTAATTGTTGTTACGCAAGTCCGTCATGTCCTCTTCACGGTCACGCGCTAAAATGCCGGCATGAATGGCGGGATGAAGTGTTTTTACCCGACCGCCGAGCATTTCCGATACGCCAGTGACTTGCTCAACAGGTGTCACATCAAGTCCGGCATCTCGTAGTGTTCGCTCTGTGCCACCACTAGCAACAAGGTCCCAACCTAGTTCAACTAATGTGGTGGCGAATTTCACTAAGTTCGTTTTGTTATAGACACTTAATAGGGCGCGGGGCATCGGTCTACCTCAAGTATTGTGTAGGCGAATAAATACAAGAGTAACACCAGCATCGGGGCTATTCCCCGGCTCGGTTCTATCCGAAATGTAAGAGTATATCGAGTTTGCTATTTAATGTAGTGTCAAAAACGCATATTTCACCCGAATTGCATTATGCGATATGTCACCAGTTCTGAAGCATTGGATTATTCCGATAACGAAAAAGCCCGCCGAGAGGCGGGCTAGTTGTATTAACTCAGATGATTTTACAAGCCAGATGTTTGCGCATCCTCTGCTGTCCAACCACGCGCTTCACGCGCACGCAGGGCTGCCTCATATGCTGGCCGTTCAAAAATAGCGTGTATGAGGAGCGCGATATAACTGCTTGCTGCAAAGCCCAATACCAACGGGATAATCAAATGTCCTGTTTTCAGGATGAGCGCGCTGATGAGCACCGTTGGCGCGATGGCCACAAATAGCCCGGCACCAATGTAGTGAAAAACCTTCGCCATCAACCCGCCATAGATGGGTTCTCTGCGATGAGAGCTACGGGCGGTGAAAAAGCCAAGAACAACAGCTAACACAACACCAACGATTAACGTGAGCAGTTCGCTATTCATCGTATTGCTGCCCTTAAATCAGCGAATAAATGAAGATACCGCCCGGCCCAGTACCTGCGATGATGATAAGCGCAATCAGCACGACCAGCACAATAATCATCGGAATGAGCCAGTACAATTTGCGCTTCCATAAAAAGCTGAAAAGCTCGCCCACAATCCCCATACGCGCGCCAATATCTTGCGCCGCTCCAGCTTGTTTGGGAATTGGGTCTCCAACTGGTTGGAATTCATCAGCCATATTGTATCCTCTCTCAAAACCTATCTTGCTCGTGCTTTATAGCGGCTTACGCACAAGGAATGAGCCTAAGGCCAGCAAGTCAATATCACTGTTCTTAAATGTATTGAACGCATCTCGTGGCGTGTTGACAATCGGTTCACCGCGCAAGTTGAAAGATGTGTTTAGTACGATTGGCACGCCTGTTAGTTGGCCAAAACGCTCTACAATGCCATAGTATCGCGGGTTAGTTGCACGGTCAATAGACTGCAAGCGCCCTGTACCCTCATGGCAAACCGCCGCGATTTTGTCCTGTTTATCTTCTTTAATTGGCGCAACCATCAACATATAACGAGGCGCTTCATGCTGCTCTACATCAGGATAATCAAAGTATTCTGCTGCTTTATCCCGCAACACGACAGGCGCAAAGGGGCGGAACGGCTCGCGGAACTTGATTTTCGTGTTCACGACCTCTTTCATTTCCGCACTGCGTGGGTCGGCCAGAATACTGCGATTGCCCAATGCGCGCGGCCCCCATTCGAAACGCCCTTGGAAGAAGCCAATCACATTGCGCTTGGTCATTTCTTCTGCCAATATGTCCAGCATTTCATCGTCACGCTCGGTATAATCTTCATACTTCACACCAAGATTATCCAGAAAACGCCGAATTTGGTCAGAAGTATACTCTGCGCCCCAATACGCATGTGGCATGACCCATTTGCGCGGCTTGCCCAATACCATATGCCACACCCATAAAGCCGCACCTAATGCGCCGCCATCATCGCCAGCTGCTGGTTGGATATAGATTTCTTCAAACCCGGTTTCATTGAGCAAGCGATAGTTGGCTTTCGTATTGAGCGCGACGCCACCGGCCATAACTAGATGCTTTAAGCCAGTTTCTTCATGCAACCGTCTCACAATGGCCAGTAGCGCCTCTTCAGTGACATACTGAATGCTTGCAGCAATATCGGCATAGTATTGATTGCGCTCCATCACCTCACGCTCGGAAGCACGCTCTGGGTTGGTGTTCATCGTGAAGAATTCGGCGTTAGGATTGCGTGGTGGCCCGAATAAATCAATGAATCGCTGATTGTAACTGTGCTCTGTGCTGTGATGGAAACTGAAGTAATCCATGTTCAGGGCAAAGCTGCCATCGGCGGGGTTTAGGTGAATGACCTTTTTAATGCGGTCAACATATCGTGGCTCGCCATAAGGGGCCATACCCATGACTTTGTATTCACCATTATTCACCCGAAAGCCCAGCCATGCCGTGAATGCTGAGTAGAGCAAGCCGAGCGAATGGGGGAATCGTTGTTCATGGGTGAGGTCAATGCGGTTTTCGCCTTCTTCACCTTCCCAATAGCTACTTGCCCGCCCTAATGTCGTTGTCGTCCATTCCCCAACGCCATCAACAGTGAGCACTGCGGCTTCCCGAAAGGGACTGGCAAAAAATGCGCTGGCTGCGTGGCTCATATGATGGTCACAGAATAGGATTTTCTGTCCAGAAATACCCAAGCGTGTTTGAATCATGCTCTTAATCCACAGCTTTTGCTTAAGCCAATTGAGCATCCCTTCTGTCCATACATCCAATGAGCGCGGGAATGTGTTGAGCGTGGTGAGCAGAATGCGTTCAAATTTCTCTAATGGCTTTTCATAGAATACGACATAGTCAATATCTTGCGCAGTGATACCTGCTTGTCGTAAACAGAAGGCAATAGCTTGTAACGGGAAATCACTGTCATGTTTCTTGCGCGAAAAACGCTCTTCCATTGCCGCCGCGATGAGCGCGCCATCCTGCAACAATGCGGCAGCTGCATCATGATAGAAACACGATATACCGAGAATATATGTCATACCTTAACCTTGCTCTCTGGCAGACTGTAAATCATTAGGCACGGGAGGGCGCTCCAGCCACTCTGCTCGTGGTGACTTTTTTCGTAAGGGGTCGCTTAATAAGCTAGATGCTAGTCCAAAGGGCATCAAAATCGTGAAATAGAAAATACCCAGAATTGTACGCCCGACAACGTCACCATTAATTGCAGCAATTATATTAAGGCGTCGCCATGCTAAGCGGTTAATTTCGCGCATGGAGTGCTCCCGAATAGTATCATCAGTTCAAACAGCGCGTGATTATAGCATAGCTAACCCCTTCTTGTAGAGATGAAGACCATAAGACAGCAGTGCCTACCTCAGTCATCATATGTGAAAAATACACAACAAATATGATGTAAAATGCACAATGGGGTATAAATAACGAAGCGTTTTGGACTATTGTGTAAGAAACAAAGTAAGCCAAAAGGATAAATGGCGGTGTTTGATACAGTCGCATATTTGGTTGAGCACGAGCATGAAAAGTTAGTCTATGTCAATGAGCGAGAAACGGGATTGCGCACAATTATCGCTATCCATAATACTGTGCGCGGGCCGTCCTTAGGTGGTTGTCGCCTTTGGCACTACGATGCTTATAACGACGCTCTGTTAGATGTGCTTCGCCTTTCAGAGGGGATGTCATATAAAGCTGCGATGGCGAACTTGCCTCTTGGCGGTGGTAAATCAGTCATTATCGCCGATGGTAAGGAAGATGATCCTGTGCTTCGCAAAGAGCGTTTTGCCGCTTTTGGTGAAGTTGTAGAGAGTTTAGACGGTCGCTATATCACTGCCGAAGATGTAGGCACAACGACGTCAGATATGGTCATCGTTCGTGAACACACAAAACATGTTACTGGTTTGCCGGAAGATATGGGTGGCAGCGGTGACCCATCCCCTGTAACAGCGCTTGGTGTATTTCGCAGTATGCAAGCCATGATTGAAGATGTGTTAAATCGTGATAACTTCGATGGCTTGAAGGTCAGCATACAAGGGATGGGGAAGGTTGGCAGTGCCCTCGCTAAGCACTTGACTGAAGCGGGCGCGACCGTTATCGGCACAGATGTTAACGAAGCCTCTATTGAACGTGCTCGCCAATTAGGGGTGCAAATTGTCCCCACAGAAGAGATATTCGATGTTGAGGCAGATATTTTTGCCCCCTGTGCACTTGGCGCTGTTTTGAACGACGACACCATCCCGCGCCTGAGGTGTAAAATCGTCACAGGAGCGGCGAACAATCAATTAGCCGAGCCGCGTCATGCCGATATGCTCCATGAGCGCGGCATTGCCTATGGGGTAGATTATGTGGTTAATGGCGGTGGCTTGATCAATGTGTACCATGAAATTATAGGCTATAACCGCGAAGCCGCTTTGTCTGCTGCATCCAACATCTACCACACTGTAAAACGCATCAATGAAATGGCACAACGCGAACATATCACAACATATGCCGCTGCAGACCGCCTCGCCCGTGAAGCGCTGAAACCGCAAGCGATGGCGCATTAAAAATACGCCGAACGAGCTTAAAAAGATGGGGCATAGTATTTTGTGCCCCATCTTCTATTTATGTATTCAATAACCCTTTCGCTTGGGTAATTTGTGTTGCAACTGAGCTGGGCGCTGTTCCACCTAACGCTTCTCTCCGCGTTACTGCTGCCTCAAAATCGAAAACTTCCACCACATCATCGGTGAAAAGCTCTGAAATACGCTTCAAGCGCGGCAGAGGAATTTCTGATAGTTTACATTGCTCAGCCTCTGCAACTCGTACAACTTCCCCCACAACGTGATGTGCTTGGCGGAAGGGCAACCCCTTCTTCACCAGATAATCCGCTAAATCTGTTGCGAGTAACTCCTCATCCAACGCCGCTAGCATACGCTCTTTGTTAATGCGTAAGGTATGGATAACTGCGGTGACTACAGGTAGCAGTTTTTGCAATGTGTCCACCGCATCAAAGAGCGCCTCTTTATCCTCTTGTAAATCCTTGTTATAGCCACTAGGTAGCCCTTTAAGCGTTGTTAAAAGCCCTGTTAAGTGACCAATGAGCCGCCCTGCTTTACCCCTTGCCAATTCCATTGGGTCTGCATTACGTTTCTGCGGCATTAAGCTAGAACCAGTGCTGTAACGGTCATCGAGGGCGACGAAGCCGAATAGAGGATTGCTATATAAGATAATGTCTTCAGCGAAGCGGCTTAAGTGCACCCCCAATAGGGCTAATGTGAATAGCATTTCCGCCACAAAATCGCGGTCGCTGACAGCATCTAAACTATTCATGCTGATACTATCAAACCCCATCGCTTCTGCTAGTTTGACGCGGTTAATGGCGTAGGGCGTACCTGCCAGCGCGCCCGACCCCAACGGGGAGATATTGGTGCGTTGTAATGCCCCTTGCAAACGCTCTCTATCTCGCATCAGCATCCAAAAGAAGCTCATCAACCAGTGCCCTACCGTAATCGGTTGTGCTGGCTGCAAATGCGTATAACCGGGCATGAGTGTCGCTATATGGGCTTCCGCCTGTTCAACGAGTGCTGCTTGTGTCTGCACGATCAGTTTTTCTATGTCGTGGATAGCATCCCGTACCCACAAGCGGAAATCTGTAGCGACTTGGTCATTACGACTGCGCCCGGTATGCAACTTGCCGCCCACATCGCCAACAATTTCCGTCAATCTCCTCTCCACAGCGGTGTGAATATCCTCATCACTATCAGTGAAGACGAATGTCCCATTATCGAACTCATTGAGCACTTGCTCTAAGCCTTTGATAAGGGTTTCCGCTTCTTCTTGGGTAATTACCCCCGCTTCAGCAATGGCTTGCGCATAAGCCATACTGCCACGAATATCTTGCGCATACATGCGTTTATCAAATGGCAAACTGTCATTGAGCGCCCGTAAATCCTCATCTGTTGGTTGGCTAAAACGCCCGCCCCATAAAGTCATATAGCCTCCCTCATCTAGGTCAATTTAGGTCAATTGAAAAAGGGGTATCAGAAAATCCGATACCCCCAAATGTTGAATCACTAGTCCCGTTTGAACTTGCTGTAATCCGGCGCACGATAACGGCTTTTTCCACCGCCTTCAATAGCGAGCAAGGCCTCAACCTTTAGCGGCAGGCCGAATAAATGGATGAAGCCTTCCGCGTCTTGTTGGTTATAAACATCTTCCTCACCAAACGATGCATAATCTTCACGATACAAGCTGTATGGACTGCGCCGCCCCGCAACAATGATATTGCCTTTATACAGTTTCAGCCGCACTTCGCCAGTGACGTTCTGTTGCGTCACCTGCACAAAAGCGTCCATCGCTTCCCGCAGTTTGGTATACCATAGGCCGTTGTAGACCAATTCCGCATATTTCACGGCGATTGTATCTTTGAAATGCATTGTGTACTTATCGAGGCAAATGCTTTCAAGGGCTTGATGTGCGCGACGGATAACTGTGCCCGCCGGGGTTTCATATACGCCGCGGCTCTTCATACCAACAAGGCGATTTTCTACAATGTCAATCCGCCCCACGCCATGCTCACCAGCCAACTTATTCAATCGAACGAATAACTCGACTGGCCCCAGCCGCTCACCATCAATGCTGACAGGCACACCCTGCTCAAACCCAATTGTAATGTAAGCGGGTTCATCTGGGGCTTCTTCTGGGCTGACCGATAGCTTAAACATCGTTGGTTCAGGCTCATTCCACGGATTTTCTAAGAGGCCGCCCTCATGACTTAAGTGGAAAATGTTGCGGTCACGGCTGTAAATATCACGCTCAGTTTGCGCTACAGGCACATTGAACTCGGCGGCATAAGCTAGTGCATCCTCACGGCTGCGAATATCCCATTCACGCCATGGTGCAATCACCTGTAGTTTGGGGTTCAGCGCCATCACAGTGAGTTCAAAACGCACTTGGTCATTGCCCTTGCCCGTGCACCCATGAGCGATGGCATCTGCGCCCTCTGCTTCTGCGATTTCTACGAGATGCTTAGCAATGAGCGGGCGTGCGAAGGATGTGCCTAACAGGTATTCACGCTCATAGACCGCGCCCGCTTGCATGGTCGGGAAGACAAAATCCCGCAGGAACTCTTCGCGCAAATCCCGTATATAAAGTTTGGAAGCGCCCGACTGAGTAGCCTTTTCCTCAAGCCCATCGAGTTCTTCTTCTTGCCCTAAATCTGCTGTAAAACAAATAACCTCACAATCGCCGTAGTTGTTGCGTAGCCAAGGCACAATAACTGATGTATCTAGCCCCCCGCTGTATGCCAGAACCACTTTTTTCACATTGGGTTTTTGCTTTGCCATCAACAATTCTCCTGTAGTGATAGGTTGTTAAATAAAAAAACCTCGGAGATTTTCCGAGGTTCGTGCGCTTAACCTGCTGCTATTCTTAGTCTCCAGCCGTGCCAAAACGCTCGAACCTCATAGAGGTACGGCGACGACGGATACGGCGGGTGCGAATAGCAGTTAAATTCATCATGGCGCTAAAATACCACACAATTATCATCTGTCAAGCGCTTGGTCATACATCTGCCGCTTGCGATGGCAAAAGGTTCAATGACCGTAAATTGTCCAACAGGTGCGATGTGGCGTAAATGTCTTTAGGGATGAAATCTTCAGCCCCCACTTCAAAGCCCTTCATCGTGTGGTCTGGGTCATCTGCTGCGGTTAACATGAAGACGGGAATATCCGCTGTCATGGCGTTTCGCTTTAAGCGACGGCACACCTGATACCCGTCCATCTTAGGCATGTTCACATCGAGGACTATGACATCAGGTGTGTGCTCTACAGCTAAACGCAATCCTTCATTGCCATCTTTGGCGATTAACACCTCAATCTTGTGTTCTTGCAGTTTGCTGGCCAATGATTGTGCTTGTGTTGGACTATCTTCTACAATGAGTACCGTGACTGTCATGTTTACCTCTATAACGCAACTTAACCCTATCACTGACCTTATTCTAACAGAATTTAGCTACCATTAATCCTTAAGGCCAGTTTCTTAAGGAATAGCAACATCGCACAATCCTATAGGTATGCTACATGTTGCGATAACTTGCCCTCCATAAACCACTCTGAAGAGGTTATCTGCCCTCCAGAACAATTGCCCATCCCCTACGGCTATCCACGCATGGCGGAAGTTGCACGCATCGGGCTTATTAGGCATGGTACTTTCGAAAACGCTCCATACTTGCAAGCAATCGCCCGTTGGGAAGGTGTTCAGC
>WGEI01000446.1 GCA_015492875.1 Anaerolineae bacterium
ATATCAGTCTCCCCAGTGGGATTATCCAGCGTGATGATAATGCCGAACACCTCGCCTGCTGGGATGATGTCCTCATCAATAGCGGCTTGGTTGCTGCCGAACTGCACCACCACATTCCCATTTTCTAGCACTTCGGGAATAATCACCCAATCTTCGGGATAGTTAAACTGTAGATTGCCGCCGCTGAAAATTTCCGACAGCTCTGGCAGCTCATCATCACCACCATCTTGCGCAAATGCGGGCAACGCCGCCACGGCCAATAAGAAAAGCACCAGCAACGCCCAACGGGCTGGGTTTCGGTTTCGCATGAGTTATACCTCCATATGGTTTTTCAATTAGGGGAAAAAGGTGAAGATGAGTGCCGATTTCCCAACGCCATTATAAACATAAAATCGATTTTCTTCCCCACCCGACAGTCCATATAGGATATTGCGGCGCTCAATCGTATAATAAACGGCGATTTAATCGGGCATAAGGGGTATCAGCAATGACGTTTTTTCGCACACGGCGCTTTTGGTTAGGGATAGGGGTGATTATCGGCGTGATTGTTTTCAGCGGGATTGTCACGCTGCGGGTTCTCGCACCACCCGCCTCAGAGGTCGGGCTACATCGCTGTATCGCGGATGATGGCGGCGACTGCCTGCGCTTTCCACAGATACGCGGCCTCAACCTCAACGGCGAACCGCGCATTTTACCCGATGACTTCGGCGGGCAGTTGAACCTTGTGGTGATAGCCTTCACCGAAGACCAGCTATTAGAGGCGCAAGCGTGGCTGCCGCAGGCGCAAGCACTGGCCAAACAGCGCCCGAACTTCGTCTATTACAGCCTCTCGGTACTGCCAGATATAGACCCCACCGCCCGCCTGTTCGTCCTCGCTGGCCTCACCTTGCTGATACCTGATGAGGCCTTGCGCGATGTCTCGTTTTTGGCCTATCTAGAAGATATGGACGCCTTTCTCGGCGCGCTCAACATCGCCAACCGCGAGGCCATCGTCGCCCTGTTGCTCGATGAAAACGACGAAATCGTGTGGCGTGCCGACGGCGCGTATAACGAAGAAACAGGCGCCGCGTTGGCGGACGTTGTGATTGGGGGTTAGCCCCGCCAAAGCCCTCTTCATTAAAATAGGCCATACCATAATTTTCTCTGTGATATTGCTATTCAATCGCGGGCGGTAGTTCTCCAATGACAATCGCATGATGGCGTGCACGGGATAATCCTATATAAATCAATTGGTTGTGTATATTGGCATATAGCTTGTCCAGTTCCGTTAAAATCACAACGGGACTTTCTAACCCTTTGAAGCTGTGGATAGTGCAAACCCGTGCGGCCATTGGCATCTCTGTATCGAGTTCCCATGTCAAGATAAAATTTCCTAGTTGATCATCTTTTTTTCCATTGACTGCGCTTTTCACTAGCAGGAGTAAGTATAATAATATCTTCTGGGGCGACGCCCTCTACTTGGACTAGTTGGTGTAACACACTTTGCAACGCTCGACGCTGTTCATGCGCTGATTGCGCAGAGATAATTGCTACCGGGCGACCTTGTGGCCCTACGCACATCACGTCACTGTCACGAATATAGGGCCTTAAGCGCTCGTGAATATGCCGTGTATTACGAAGATTTTCGTCGAGATATAACGGTTCTCCATCCATTGGAATCTGGCTAATCTGGGTAAAGATACGTTGGTTATCATCGAAGAACACATAGAAGATCCCCATATCAGGGTCTTTAAGCGTATCTAATAATCCAATCCACCAAGTATCTTCAAAATCCTGCCCCTCGTCGACAATGATCGCATCGTATAATAAATCTGGGTCAGCATCAGGGGCGTGTAGAATACTAGCTGCATCGACCAATAATTCTGGTGCTTCGTTATAAAAATCCGAACCACGAGGCAGCGGAATTCGTGCTCGATTAACCATGTGACCAACAAGGCCATGGAATGTCATTACATCCACTAATTCATGCTGAATCTTCTCTTTAATCCAGCTTGCGAGGTTATAGTTGAAACAGACAAATAACACATGCAGGCCGCTTTCCGCTAATTGCATGGCCTTTTCAATTGCAAGTAAAGTTTTGCCAGTTCCTGCACCGCCGATAATTGCGGCGCGGCGCTGGTAACGGAGAATTTTGAGTATCTTAAATTGTTGTTGGGTCAATTCTTCAATTTTGCGATTCTCTTTTTCAAAGAGTTCTGCAATGCGGGGTTGCAGGCTGCGCGTTGGCACGAGTAACTCGATCAGCGCGTCCACCGCCCGTTGACCGTCCATGGTCACATTACGGGCATCGGCATGGGATTGCCAGTAGCGAAAGATAGATAATAGGCGCTCTTCAAGTTGGTGCAGGTGGTTTATATCAATGAAGATGTACTGCGGGCAATCGGGGCGCACATCATAACGCACGCTAGCATCGGGCAGCGCCACAGCAGGGAACAAGGCGAAAGGAATGCCCTTAGTACGCGGGTCATTTTCCAGCCAATCCCCAAGCGCGCGACGGTTACGTTCTGCCTGTTCGCAGGGGTCTTTTATCTCATTCGTTCGCCCGCTTTGACTGGTGCTATACCAGCGGCCATTGGCAATATGGATGTCGCCGCCTTTGACCTCTAATATCAGCACACCATAATCTAGATGCGCGATAGGAAAGTCAATTTCGCCGACTGTACCCAGTGTACGGGCAAACCATTTGACCGCATGAAAAACCGTGAAGGGCTTGGGCAATTTTTCGAAGGCTTCATAGAGCAAGAGTTCGGCATCACTAGTTGTATCATCACTGCCCGCGCCGCGATGGACATTGCCCATGTAAAAGCCGCGCAAATAGCCTACTGTCAACTGATTGGCACGACGGTTCAACTCGCGGATGCCCAGTGTTGTGATGCGGAATTCATCCTGCATATGGTCGCTGTGATGCTGGCGCTTTTCGGCGAAACCCGCTTTGCAAAAATGCACATCGCACCAGGCTACACGATTGATAAGCGTGAACTGATTGCCGCTCATCGCTTGAGCTTCTTCCTCGCTGATGTTGAAGTGTTTCGCCAGACGAAAGAGCAGTTGCGAACGGGTGTAAGTCTAACCATCGCTCAGGATTTTCAAGAATGGTAATAAGAATTCGTTTTGTGAGGGTATGGGCATAAGCTAATCTTTCTTACAAGGGTAATCACCAACAGCCATTTCACCCAAACGCTGATTCACCCGTTCTATATCATTGATACGCAAAACGCGAACCGTTGTACGCCCTTCGGGTGTTAGTCCACTAATTGTCGCATCGGGGTTGATGCTAAAGTGATCGTCCCATTTCTGCTGACGTGGATTGTAGAGTTTGGTTGCATCCCGAGTCAACGGATCGAGCGCGGCGACATTTTCGCCCTTGTGGGCATTACAGTCTGGACAGGCAAGGCATAGATTTTCATCATCGTCTGTGCCGTCATGTTTGAGCGCGATGATATGATCGACATGAAAACGTGCGAAATTGCTCGATTGCGCCAGACGGCAGTATTCACAACAGTCTCCTGCTCTTTTCCTGACCACCTGTTTCTGCTTACTACTCAGACTCATCTGCTGCCCGTTTCAGTTTGAGCTTCATCTTGGTTTTCAGCAAAGAAAACATCTGATTAGCGTTCAGAAAACGCTCCAGTTCTTCACGTTCTGAGAATGTGATTTCGCCTTCGCCATTTTTGTCGAGCAGTTCATCGAGCCGCGCTTGCAGATCATCCGGCATGTAGAAGTCGATAATCTCCTGTGGGGATGGCTCGGTGGCTAGAAAGTCGGTTATCACATCAAATACTGTGCGGGTTGTGGCATTCAACATCATTCATACTCCGTCACTTGTTTGCCTTCATTATAGCATCATTCCCGATCATCAGGATGCGCCACCCGTTCATCAGCGGGCGGGGGATTCAACCACGTCTCCCAGTAGCGGACATCTGGCACGCCGTACGCACGGTTTTCATCCTTCGGCGCGGGCACGGTCATCTGCGGCAGTTGCGCCATCTGATCGTACATCTCCAATATCACCCGCTTGGTGCGATACTCGCCATGTGTGGCTTCATCCTTGCGCCTGACGATGGGGAAGGTCTCCATGATGTAATCGACATCATCGCGTTCAATTTGATACAGGTGGAAATAGAGCGCATCCAACTCACAGCGCATGAGAAAACGCCGTTCTTCATCCCAGACGAAGGGCGGGCCATCATAACCAACATCCTGCGCAAAAGCCTGCAAATCCCATGCGGTGTAGGTCAACTCCAGCACACGCGGTACGATGAAATCCATCAATACTTGCGTGTAGGTGTGCGGCGGGATGACGGGAAACTGTTTGACTAAATAGAAATTTAGTGACGTTCCGCCAGCTTTTTGCCTCACCACAAAATCAAAGGGAAATGTTGTTGTATTTGCATAGATGGCAGAATATAGGTGGGAATTTTCATCTGATAACCATAGGGGCATTTTGTTACTAACTGCCACACGCGGAATTACCCCGAAAATCGCGGTGCGTTCATTTGTTGTGTTGGTAATATCCCGGAAA
>WGEI01000447.1 GCA_015492875.1 Anaerolineae bacterium
CCGATACAGCGCTGTTTGACCTTGGGAATACGCGCATTCAAGCTGACCTTGAGGCGACACATAATGTTCATCGGCGCATCGTCTCGCAAGTGATAAGTGATGGCAAGCTGCTCTTAGTGCTTGGCGGCGGCAACGATATTTCTTATCCCGATGGTAGCGGTTTGGCCGATGCTGCCACGGATATACTGGCTTTTAATATAGATGCGCATTTTGATGTTCGTGATGATAACCCCCGCAATAGTGGCACACCATATCGCCAGCTATTGGCACAGGGCGCGCTTTCGCCGTCCAATTTCTATGAAATGGCTTACCATCCTTTCGCCAATTCGCCAACCTACATCGCTTATCTTCAGGAACTGGGCGTCAATCTGTATAGCCTTCAACGCTTGCGTACGGTGGGTATTGAGACTGTTTTCCGCCTCATCTTGCGGGAGCAACGTGCGTCTGCCATCTTCTGGGGCTTTGATATGGACGCCGTCCGCGCAGCCGATGCGCCGGGCGTTAGCGCGCCTAACTCTATCGGCCTAACGGGTGATGAGTTATGTGCGATAGCTTCCCTTGCCGGGGCAGACCCGCGTACACGTCTTATTGAAGTATCCGAAGTCAATCCGATATACGATATTGATGGCCGTACCGGACGTTTAGCGGCTGTGGCACTCTATAGTGCGCTATCTGCGCGTTTTTCCAGTATGCTGGCTTGAGGTTAACAGTGTATTTAACTGTGGGGGGAATGGCTCTATCCGCCCCACGATTATAAATTGTTGAGTCATTAAGTGCTTAAAGGATTGCTATATGTCATCTCATACACCCTCACGTGTTGTGCGTGCACCACGCGGTACGCAACTTACCTGTAAAAACTGGCTGATTGAAGCCGCCTATCGCATGATTCAAAACAATCTTGACCCTGATGTGGCTTTTGACCCTGATAACCTCATTGTCTATGGCGGTCGTGGTCGTGCTGCCCGTAATTGGCCAGCCTTTGATGCTATTTTAGCATCCCTACGCAATCTTGAACCGGATGAAACGCTTCTGGTGCAGTCTGGAAAGCCCGTTGCTATTTTCCGCACCCATGAAGATGCCCCGCGTGTCCTCATTGCCAACAGTAATATCGTGCCAGCATGGGCGACGCAAGAGAACTTCAACCGTTGGGAACGTGAAGGCCTGATTATGTATGGCCAGATGACCGCTGGTAGTTGGATATACATCGGCACACAGGGCATTTTGCAAGGCACTTATGAGACTTTTGGCGCGCTCGCCCGCAAGCAAGGCTGGGGTAGCCTGAAGGGCAAACTAGTGGTGACCGCTGGTTTAGGCGAGATGGGGGGCGCTCAACCACTGGCTATCACCATGAATGAAGGCGTCGGCCTGATTGTGGAAGTAGACCGTTGGCGTGTAGAACGCCGCCTCTCTATGCGCCAGATAGACCGCATCACAGATAACTTGGAAGAGGCGATGACATGGTGTGAAGAGGCCAAGTCCGCCTTACAGCCTCTCTCTGTTGGCCTCATCGGAAATGCTGCCGAAATTTTGCCAGAGTTAGTGGCACGAGGTGTGCGCCCAGATGTAGTGACCGACCAAACTTCCGCCCATGATGTGCTGTATGGCTATATCCCTAAAGGCATGACACTAGAAGAGGCGGCTGCCCTACGAGAGCGCGACCCGCAAGCTTACCAGCAACGGGTACTTGATTCTATGTCTGACCATGTGCGCGCGATGTTAGCTTGGCAAGAGCAAGG
The DNA here is from genome assembly GCA_015492875.1 of Anaerolineae bacterium. GTDB lineage: Bacteria > Chloroflexota > Anaerolineae > Aggregatilineales > Phototrophicaceae > S146-30. The sequence continues at coordinate 1,737 of WGEI01000447.1, forward strand.
CGCTGTCGTTTTTGACTATGGCAATAACTTGCGGCAACGTGCTTTTGATAACGGTGTGGAAAATGCTTTCAACTATCCAGGGTTCGTCCCCGCCTATATCCGCCCGCTATTTTGCGAGGGGAAAGGGCCTTTCCGCTGGGTAGCGTTGAGCGGTGACCCCGAAGATATTTATGTCACCGACCGCGCCATCATGGAACTATTCCCAGAAGACGAGCATTTGAATCGCTGGCTAAAAATGGCGCAGGAACAAGTGGAATTTCAAGGGCTGCCAGCGCGGATTTGCTGGCTGGGCTATGGCGAGCGTGTTAAAGCCGGGCTGAAGTTCAATGAACTAGTCGCCAGCGGCGCGGTAAAAGCGCCCATTGTCATCGGGCGTGACCATCTTGACAGTGGCTCTGTGGCCAGTCCCAACCGCGAGACCGAAGGGATGCGCGATGGCTCAGATGCAATTGCAGATTGGCCACTGTTAAATGCGTTGGTGAATGCTGTTGGCGGGGCAACATGGGTGAGTATTCATCATGGCGGCGGTGTCGGTATCGGCTATAGTATCCATGCTGGTCAAGTGATTGTTGCAGATGGTACGCCAGAGGCTGCGAAACGTTTAGAGCGGGTACTGACAACCGACCCCGGAATGGGTGTAGTGCGTCATGCTGATGCCGGCTATCCAGAAGCAATCACCTTTGCCAAAAAGCACGGCATAAAAATCCCCATGCTATCCGATGAGGCATAAGTCAGCATGAAAGAAAATGTCGATATGATTGTGCTTGGGGCGCGGCAACTTCTCACCTGCACCGCGCCTCATAGCCCGTTACGGGGTGAGCAAATGCAGCAAGTTGGCCTCATCGAAAATGGGGCGCTGGCTATTCATGACGGTCGTATTGCCGCTGTTGGCGAGCAAGATGAAATTTTGCAACGCTACCAGTCTGCCCAGCAGTTGGATTGTGGTGGCAAAGTCATTACGCCCGCATTCGTAGACCCACATACCCATGTCGTTTACGCTGGTGACCGTGTCGCCGAGTTTGAGCTACGCATCAAAGGCGCGAGCTATATGGAGATTATGCAGGCGGGTGGGGGTATCCTCAGTACCATGCGCGCCACCCGTGCGGCTACAGTCCAGCAACTTGTCGATGAAACTACAGTGCGGCTCCACCAGATGCTTCGGGCGGGTACAACAACTGCCGAAGTGAAAACAGGTTATGGGCTGGATACCGAAACTGAGTTGAAGCTCCTGCAAGCGATTGAACTACTGGATAAGCGCCATCCCATCACCCTCATTCCAACGTTTTTGCCTGCTCATGCCGTGCCGCCAGAACATGAAGGGCGCCCCGATGAGTATATTCAGCTCATCATTGATGAGATGCTGCCGCAGGCGTGGGCATGGTATCAACAGTCACATTTTGCCGCACAAAATATTCCATTTTTCATCGATGTGTTTTGTGAAGAAGGTGTGTTCACTTTGGAGCAATCTCACCGTGTTTTGGAAGCGGGGAAATGTCTGGGGATGCAAGTTAAAGCACATGTCGATGAATTTGCCCATCTTAGTGGCGTGCCGATGGCGCTATCTCTTGACGCAACTAGTGTCGATCATCTTGACGTGACACCGCCCGAAGATATAGCAATTCTTGCCCAATCTGATGTAGTGGCTATTGTTATCCCAACAGTGAATTTCAATCTTGGGAGCACCCATTTTGCCGATGCCCGCGCGATAATCGATAGTGGCGCTGCTTTGGCTTTGACGACGGATATAAACCCCGGCAGCGCACCATGCCCCGCTATGCCTATGGCGATGGCCATTGCTTGCCGTTATCAAAAATTACTGCCCTCAGAAGCGCTTATCGCTTCTACAATTAATGCGGCTTACGCTGTTGGGTTAGCGGATAAGGTCGGCTCTCTGGAAGTTGGGAAATGGGCAGATTTCCTCATCGTTGATACAACGGATTATCGCCATCTCGCTTATCAATTCGGCGTCAATTTAGTTGAAGCTGTATTTAAG
>WGEI01000448.1 GCA_015492875.1 Anaerolineae bacterium
GTGACGCCGCCGCCCACCATTACCCCAACCCCGTCGGATACCCCAACGGCGACGCTGACGCCGAGTATTACCCCAACGCCCAGTAATACGCCGACGCCGTCGGATACGCCAACCATAACGCCGACACCGACCGCCACCGCCGTTTTGCCACCCCGCCAACCGCTTTATACACCCACGCCATCGAAGAGCGCGCCACTGGTAGGCGATTAGGTTTGGGAGGTTTTTCAACCTGATGACTCGGCTTGCTGCTAAGGATAAATTCTTTCTCGTCAGTCTTGGCTGTTCTAAAAATACTGTAGATAGCGAGAGTATCGCCCGCTTGCTACACCAGCATGGCATGCAAGGTGTTGGCGACCCAGAAAATGCCGAAGTGTTGATTGTCAATACTTGTGGCTTTATCGATGCCGCCAAGCAAGAATCCATCGATGTTTTGCGTGAATTGGTGGAAACAAAACGCACTGGTCAAATGGTCATTGCGGCTGGCTGCCTCTCCCAACGTTATGGCGCCGCTTTAGTGCAGGAAGTGCCTGGCCTCGATGGCGTGATTGGCACGCGGCGTTGGATGGATATATTTGACCTCATCACCCGTCTGCGCCAAAGAGCGCATCCCCAGCCGCTCTATCATCTGCCAGATGAAGCGCAAACGGTTGGATTAGATGAACGCGGTGTTTTGCGTGCCAGCGTTCAAGGGGCGAGCGCCTATCTCAAAATTGCCGATGGCTGCCGCCGCCCTTGTGCCTTCTGCGCTATTCCAAAAATCAAGGGCACTGCCGTTAGTCGCCCCTTGCATAGCATTATTGAAGAGGCACAATTGCTGGAGCAAATGGGCGTGCAAGAACTCATCCTCATTGCGCAGGATACAACGGATTATGGCCATGACTTAGGAATGAAAGATGGCCTCGCCCAGCTACTTAATGCCCTTGTTGAAGCGGTAGATATATCGTGGATTCGGGTGATGTACGCCTATCCGGGCTATGTGACGCCCCGCCTGATGGATGTGTTGGCGCGCCATGAGCAAATTCTGCCCTATCTCGATATGCCACTCCAACATGCTCACCGCGAGACACTTAAACGGATGCGCCGCCCCGCCAATATCGAATGGGTTTATGAAACTGTACACGCTCTGCGCGAACACATTCCTCAGCTCGCTTTGCGCACGACCTTCATCGTCGGCTATCCCGGTGAAACCGACGAAGAGTTTGAAACGCTGTTGCAGTTCGTTAAAGATATGCAGTTTGACCGCGTTGGCGCTTTCACCTATAGCTACGAAGTTGGCACGCCCAGCGCAGAACTCTCTGGGCAGGTGGCGGATGAAGTGAAGCAGGAGCGCTATAATCGCCTTATGGCGTTGCAACAGCCGATTAGCTTATCGAAAAATCAAGCGTTCATCGGGCAAACCTTGAATGTGCTCGTAGAAGGGCATGGGCAAGGCGAAGATGAGGCGGGCAATCCGCTAGATATGACCATTAGCTTAGGGCGTAGTTATCGTGATGCGCCCGAAATTGATGGCTATGTGCTGGTGGAAGGGGAATTGCCCGTTGGCGAAATTGTGCCCGTGCGCATCACCGGCGCAACAACCTATGACCTCATCGCTACGCCAGATTTGCAACCCCCGCAGATTGTTCAACCGGGGCAGATTATTAGCGAAGGCGATATTGACCTCACATAGTATACAAAAGGCCGCATCATCTCCGATGTGGCCTTTTTCATCAACAATAACCTATAGTTTCACACCAACAGCCATGCCGTCCCCCATAGCTATCACCATGCTTTCCAGTGATGGCTCATCAGCCAGCATTTGATTAAAAACGCGCATGGCGTGGTCATCCTCGCTCTCCGGTGTCGTGATGCGTCCATGCCGCAAAGCATTATGTGCTGCGATAATCCCGCCGCTACGCAAGTGCTTCACCGCCCAACGCAAATAATCGGGATAGCCCGTTTTATCGGCATCAATGAACACAAAATCGAAAGGCGCTGCGCTGTTTAGTTGCGCTAACGACGCTTTAGCATCGCCAAGTAAAATTTCCACACGGTCGGCAAGGCCAGCATATTCAAAATTCGCACGAGCGACTTCAGCATGTTTGGCGTTAATATCCAGCGTATAGAGTTTGCCATTGGGGGATAACCCGCGCGCTAGCCAGATGCCGCTATAGCCACCCAAAGTGCCCACTTCGACCGCCTTCTCCGCCTTGATAGTTCGTGCTAGCCATTGTAATAAGCGGCCTTCAAACGGCTTTAAGCTAATTGGGGGTAGGCCGTTACTCGCCGAAGTTTCCTGTGCGTGGCGTAGCGCTTCGTCTTCTGGTGCAAATAAGTCAACAAGATAACCTTCTATCTCTTCATTCAAAAACATTTTCGCTTTCACCCTTTTGCTGGTTCTTTTTTTGTAAAGGCTTGCCGCGTCGGATGCTGTACTGGTCTAAATCACGCGCCACAACAGTATTGGGGAAGATTTCCCGCGCCTCTTCTAATACATCCCGCTCATGGTATCGGCGGGAGATATGCGTCAAAATGAGGTGGCGCACATTCGCTTCTTGTGCCAGTTCCGCCGCCTGCCTTGCGGTAATATGGCCAAATTGCCCCGCAACATCCGTTTCTTTGTGTAAAAACGTGGCTTCTATGACCAGTACATCGGCATGCTCTATATATTCAACCAGATTGTCAGTGCGGGCTGTATCGCCAATGTGTACCAGTTTCACGCCGTCGATTGGCTCTCCTAACACCATGTCTGGGGTGATTGTTCGCCCATCTACCAGTTGAATGCTCTCGCCAGCTACTAGTTGGCTGCGCTCTGGCCCAAAGGGCACCCCCAACGCTTCCGCCTTATCGACTAAAAAGGGACGGTGTGATTTTTCTTGAAAGATGAAGCCGAAATTGCCACTGCCTCGATGTGTCACGGGGAAAGCGCTCACCGTGAATTGCTTCGCCTCTAAAAAGACGCCGGGTTTCAAATCAACCAAATGTATCGGCACTCCATGACGATCGTTATGCAACACAACGCCAAACAGCAGCGCTTGAACGCGGTCTAAGGTGACGCGCCCGCCAAAAATGTTGATGTCTTCCTGCATATTTTCCCAACGCACAAACGTAGAGATAAGGCCGCCCAATCCCAAAATATGGTCAAGGTGTGCATGTGTT
>WGEI01000449.1 GCA_015492875.1 Anaerolineae bacterium
CTTTTGATACTCATCAGATAGTCTTCCCGCAGGAATTTTTTATGCACTGCCGGGTCAATATGATCCCATGGGAAAACCTCATCAATATCTCGCTCCCGATGGGTATAAAACCATGGTTCTAGCCCCATTTCTTCAAAGGCTTGTAACCATAAATCATGGTGATGTTGGTCTTGCCAAGCATCAAATTTGCACCCCAGTTCCCACGCGCGGAAAATAACCCGCGACATACGGCGGTCACCACGACTTAAAAAGCCCTCAAATTCAGAGGATTCAATATGATTCCAACGCAAATGCAGGCCTTGTCCTCGAAGTTGCTCTTTGAGCATACGCTGTTTTTCTAGCACTTGTTCAGGTGTATCCTGTGGCACCCATTGGAACGGCGTATGTGGCTTAGGAATGAATGTGCTCACCCCAACATTTAGCGTCGCTTTGCCCCCAAGCACCTTACGCCCTTCCGCAAGAACAGCTTTGCACAGGTCAATAATGGCCTGCACATCTTCTACCGTTTCATCTGGATGGCCTATCATGAAATAGAATTTGATAGTGCGCCATCCACGTGAATAAACGTCCCGCGCCGTTTGCAAGACTTGTTCAGTTGGCACAGATTTGTTGATAATATCGCGCATGCGTTCACTGGCGGCCTCTGGGGCAAAGGTGAAACCGCTGCGACGTGTATCGCCCAGTTTCTCTAACAAGTCAGCGCTGGCCGATTCAATGCGTAAGCTGGGCAAGCTTAAGCTCAGCCCCATATCGCCGTATTTTTCCTGAACAGCATCCGCTAGTTCATGTACCCAAACATAATCAGATGAAGAGAGGCTCAGCAAACTGATTTCCTCAAACCCTGTGTGAGCGACAATTTCGCCAATGGCTGCTAGGATTTCCTCGACGGGGCGCTCCCGTACTGGTCGTGTAACCATACCAGCGTGGCAAAAACGGCACCCGCGCGTACAGCCGCGCATAATTTCTATTGGCGCACGATTGTGTACCGTATCGATATTGGGCACTATGAAGCGTGTAAATGGCTTCGGCAGTACAGGTACAATACGTTTCAGCACTTTAGGCGGCGCTTCTGGTGTATTGGGGATGATTTCTTTGACCGTGCCATCTTCGTTGTAAGTAACATCGTAAAAACGCGGTACATACATCCCTTGAATTTTCGCCACTTCACGCAGTTGCTCTTCGCGGCTAGCATCACGCATACGCTGCATCAAACGGCCTAATTCAACGATGATTTCTTCACCCTCACCAATCACAAAGGCATCAATATATTCGTAAATTGGCTCAGGATTATAGCAAGAGTGCCCACCAGCAATAACTAGCGTATAGCGCTCGTCACGCTCTAAACTACGCAACGGCATCCCCGCCAAATCAAGCATATTGAGCACATTGGTATAAAGCTGCTCATAAGGAATACTGATGCCCAAAATATCGAAATCCAGTACCCGATGCTTAGTCTCTAATGAGTAGAGCGGAATATCTTCTTGGCGCATTTGCGCTTCCATGTCAATCCATGGGCTGAAAACGCGCTCTGCTAGCATATCCGACTGGTTGTTGATTTGCTGGTAAAGCAGCATAATACCTAAATTAGACATGCCAATATCATAAACATCGGGAAAGGCGAGCGCGATTTTGACATCAACCGCATCCCAATCCTTTACCACACTGTTATACTCGCCCCCGACATAACGCCCGGGTTTCTCAACTCGCAGCAAAATGCGGTCTAATATCTGTTCGATTTTTTCAGGGTGCATCAGGCACTCCCATGCTCACTAAGTGGTTGCGGCGAATTTTTATGATGTTTATCATTATAACCTATATGAAATGGGATTTGAAGTGAGGCGCTGAAGGGTATGTGATGGTTAAATGGCGAATGCTTGTGTTATTTTTCACAATAATAATGTTTAATCCCTCTCTCTTTACTAGCACTGCGGAAAGCGATGCACCTGCGGTGATTTCTGCGGCGAACATCACATCGCTTCGTTCGGTATCGCATATCGATTTTGCGGACTATGGCGAATTTGAAAGCGGCTGGTTCGCCTTGAGTGAAGATGGTAATCGTATACGGGCGATGAACACCACAGCCTTTTATGACTTTGACTTGATAACGGGCGAAACCTATCGCACGCCATTACCGCGTGGTCGTGATAATATCCCCGCGCAAGTTGTTGATAGCGCATTGAACTTCCGTACAACGTTTGATTTTAGCTATCGCTCTCAAGCAGACGTTTATTTGCTTAATGGTGTGTATTGTGTTTCCTATTTTGGGGATTGGTCAGGTGGTTTTTCTGGTGATAGCTGGCAACAGTGTTCAGGCCATGCCGATATTCCCCAAAGTATCTGGCTGGACGGAGCAACTGTTTGGCTAGAGGTAGTTGATACTACAACGTGGAAAACGCAAATTATTCAGTTGCCTTGTGCCAACCGTGCTGCTGTTTATTTGCCCGAAGATTGCCGTTCTATCCCACATGTGTTAGCTGAAGATACGCAAGCCATTGTACTGATTGGCCGTATTTCCCCGCCTTATGCCGTTACCTCTTCCGCAGATGGTGTTGTGAAGCTGTGGGATATTCAGGAAGGGCGGCTTATCTCTTCTGCTATAACTGCGGCAGGCGTGCCCGCTGTTTTTGGCCAATTAAATACCGATGCTACGCATTTTATTTGGCGTGACGAAAATTCGCATAGTCTGCGATTAATCAATTTCATGACGGGGGAAGACCGCTTTATTGCCCCATTAAACGGCGCTTATGCCCAGTATTTCTTTTTAACACCCGCTGCTGATGTTGCTATTGCGGTCAACTTAGGGTTTGAGCCGTCGGTAATCGCATGGAATACGCGCACAGGCCAGCGGTATAATCTCGGAGCTTACCGTGCCTGCACACGCATTCCTGATATGGCGCGCTTGAGTGACGATGGCACTACCTTAGTGATTGGCTGCGATACGGGTTTAGATATTTGGCGTATTGAGTAGCCGTTATAGCGCTTGCACCTGTGTTAAGGCGGCTCTTAAACGCCTATCGCGCTCCGCTATAGAGACGCGGCTTAAATCCAGAAAACCACGCTCTTCAATGCAAAAGCTAGCCGCCACCGCCCCCATACAGCCAGCCTCCGCTAACGAACGTCCTTCAGTTAGCCCTGCCAGCAACGCACCGCTATAGGTATTCCCAGCACCAGTTACGTCGACAAGGGTTTCTGGCGTAATCGCTGGGATATGCCATTGCGCAGTCCCGTCACTGACAATAGAGCCGCTTTGCCCCATGCGCAACATCACAACACCCGCCCCATCGTCATGGAGTTGTTTAACGAGTGTGCTTGGCTCTCGTTCATTATAGATAGTGATTGCTTCAACGAGGTTGACAGACACAATGAGCCTATGTCCACTATGGCGATTAAGGGCATCGCGTACCGTTGTGCCGTGCTCTGCATTGAGAATTTGTTGTAACGGCTCCCACAATATCAAGCTGCTTTTCGGTAATATTTTCAGCCAAGCAGATAAACTATTGGCGGCGTTGTGCATGTAATAGCTTTTCGCATGGCGATAGGCTTCTGGGCAATGTTCTGGTTGAGCGGCATAGATAAATGGTTCGGTGATTTTTACACGATATAATTCTCGCCTCGTGCCATCTTCTTCAAATAATTGCCATGCCCGTATCTGAGGTATATCAAGCTGGAATAAGCCGCGTATATCGAGATGTTTGGCCAAGCGTTCGGGGATATGCTGTGGCAAGTTATTGCCATGTACGGCGTTGATGCCGACATTGTCATGCCATAGCGCCATTCCCATAGCGGCGTGTACAGCTGCCCCGCCTAATTGCTCCATATAAGTTTGGCCGGTGGGCAACACAATATCATCAATGAAAATTGACCCTATTGCAATGATGTCCGGCGAGTGCTCCATCAGTTACACTCTTTGTAATGAGATGGCAATTTGTGCGGCAACCCGCGCATTATTTTTCAACAGGGCTGTATTGGCGTTACGAGACCGGTTTTCGGTTAATTCGGTAATACGCGCCAATAAGAAAGGCGTTGTTTCTTTGCCGTGAATACCTTGCTTATCCGCTTCTTTGGCTGCTTGCTGAATCGCTTTTTCAGCAATGTCTTGTGGCAAGGCGTCTTTTTCCGGCACGGGCACGGTGAATAAAATGCCATGGGATGCGCCTATTTTCTCGCCAGCCTTGATTATTTGGGCGGCCTCTTCTGGCGTATTCACTCTTGCATCAACAGGCAATCCGCTATCACGGGTGAAAAATGCGGGAAGGCCATCGGTTTGATAGCCAATAACGGGGACGCCCTGCGTTTCTAGAACTTCTAATGTCAACGGTAAATCCAAGATATATTTTGCGCCAGAGCACACAACTGCTATAGGTGTACGCCCTAATTCAATTAAATCAGCTGATACATCAAACGGATGCCCCCGATGCACCCCGCCAATGCCGCCAGTAGCAAATACGCGAATGCCGGCCATATGGGCAATGATCATCGTTCCCGCCACGGTTGTAGCGCCGTTTTCTTTACGCCCTATCACAATAGGTAAATCTCGACGGCTACATTTGCGAATTTTTTCACTAGGCTGTTGCCCCAACCATTCAATTTGCGCTTGGCTTAAACCGATGGTGATTTGGCCATTGAGTATGGCAATTGTTGCCGGAATAGCGCCCTCATCACGAATGGCTTGCTCCATAGCTAGCGCGGTTTCCACGTTGAACGGATACGGCAGCCCGTGCGCGATAACCGTAGATTCTAGCGCCACAACAGGCTTTCCCCTATCTAACGCTTGTTTAACTTCATTTGTATAGTGCAGTTCAGGGTGCATAAAACCTCCCATTCTTGAATAGCGCATCATTTTACCACGCTGCCCAAACAAAACCGACCCACACCTGTTGGTATGGGCCGGCTTTTGGCAATAGAATTGCCGTTCAGGTTCTACGGTTTATGGCCACACGTTGATAGCATCAATGGTGAAGTTGCGGCCAGGCTCCTGATTTTCGAAGATGACCAAGTGATTGCCTTCACCAAATCCATAGAAGACGATGGGCGTGAAGTAGGTGCGGCGTCCTCGCTGGCTGAAATCGCTAGTCAGTGTCGGTGTAGCAGGCTTATTATCCGTTGTATATTGCTCACCACCGCAGTGCATGTAGACGCCTTCTACTAGCACCAAGCAGGCGTTGATATTAGAGCTGCCGCGTGCATCCATTTGCTGGTAGACGGTTATCGCGTTGCCGCTGACATAGGCTTGCATCACTGCGCCAGCATTGCTAGTTGTATGCTGTATCAGGTTGTATGGTCCGCGTGGCGGAGCTTGCCGCGATGTCGTGGTTGTCCACAGCTCAAATGGTGCAAAGTCTAGGCCTGCTGTGGTGTCGTCATAGAACCCACCTGTTAGGGTTGTATCGCTTGCGTCACCAAAGACCACAATCGCATCAATCCAGAGTGTGCGCCCGCTAGCACCACCTACAGTATCGCCCAGATTGCGAATTTGAACATCGTAGGTGTCCGCTGGTAAGCCATAGAAGGCGAAACCATATTGTTGCAGCGTGCCGCGCGGCAACAGACGCCCCGGGTTCAAGTCCGTCCAGTTGCTATTGCGAGCGTTGTTGTTTGCAGAGACCACATCACACCACACATCGCCGGATGCAATGCTGCCGATATAGTTTTGTCCAGAGAAGTAGCCCGGTGTTGTTTGGAAGTCGCTATAAGATGCCGGGAAGGGATCGCCACCAACCTTACGGTAGCAAACCATGAAGTCTGCACCAGCGCCATCGACACGGGTCAAGATTGACCAACCAGTACCGTTGATAGTGAAGTCCAGTGTCGCACCAATCTCTTTAGTTTCGGCAGCCAATGCACCATTAGCACGATTATCCTTGCGTGAACACCATTCGGTATTCAGGTCACAATTGCGCCCTGTGTCAGGATTGAGTGCTGTGCCGCCACTGGCGTTGAAGTTCAGGACGGTATCTGGCAAGAACTCATTGTACAGGCCTTCAGATAGCACATTGTTGGAGATGACTTGATAGCCATCGATATTGAAGAAGCCCTTGCTCAGTGTTGTCAGAATGATTTTGTGTTGGCCACTGAGGCTGCCGCCTAGCAAGCTTGCTAAATCAACCATAACCTGCCCAGATGTCTGCATGGCATCCGTTAACGTGCAGTTGGTTGCGTTGGCAATGCTGAAAGTGCGGGTTGCACGATCCCAGGCGACAGTGCCGCTTAGATTATCAGCACAGACCAGTAGCCATTGGCTGTTTTGGCGGCTAGTAGATGACGTATCCACCACCACAGTATAGCTTGATACACCACTTGGAACATTTACGCTGATGACCGCTGTTGGGCCAGCGTAGGTGTTGCGGGCGCGGTTATTATCATCGACCACTGCATAACGGCTTTGGCCACTATCTTTCTTAGCTGCGCGACCAGTAATTTGACTCCAGCGATTTTCTGGCAACACTTGCAAGAATGATGTGCCACTGCCATCAACTGCATCTTCATTGTAGAAGCCCGGCGCAGAATCTGGTGGCGCGGCGTCATCAAAGACCTGCACGAAGTCGATGCTCAACCGTCCGACAGCGTAGCGGTTCAGTCGCGGGTCATCTTGGTTGCGTCCCAGTACCGACACGCCGTCTTCTACATCGCGGATACGGACGTAGTAAGTGCCATTGGGCAGACCAGCGGCGACTAAACGGGTTACGGTCGGCGTTGGCCGTGCTTCTTCGTTTTGGTAGATGATACAGGTTTGTGCATTGCCTGTTTCGCTGGTTTCATCAAACGTCGCGTCATCATCAACACAAATTTCTGTATCGCCACCATTGCGGTCGATGGGCATACCGACCATTGCGCCTGTACCTTGGAAGGCGAAGGTTACGGATGCCCCCGGTGTGCTACTTTGCATGATACTGCCGCCGTAGTAGTTACGAGTATGGAACACTTGCGCCCAGCTGCCACCTTCAGCCACTGCGAACCCATCAACATAGAAAAGGGTTGCGCCATTGGTGGCCACAATTTGCAGTGTGGCGTTGCTGATAGTGCTGCTTGGCGTGTATTCAAACCGTAGCTGTTGCCATTTATTGACAATACCGTTGGTTGAGGTTGCCGACGCACCCCCAATCGGTGAGCCACTATTTGCCAATTGGGCAGTAACCTGTGTGCCGCTAGAGATGTAAACCCAGCCGGTCACGGTGTAGGTTTTGCCCGCCTCTAAGGTGAAGGAGGCGCTTTCAATGCCCTGTAGCGCAGTGCTTACGTCCACTTTGCGTGAGTAGCGACCGATGTATTTGGGGTTAGTCCAACGGCTATTGACTGTCGCACCTAAGCTATTCCACAGCTCGTCGCCTTCCATACCACCATTTGGCAGTACATTGTTGTAAGCTGCGTTGTATTGGATGCCCGGTGTGAACTCATCATGTAGCCCTGCACTCAGCACGCCGGCAACTGCTGGCTCAACCGCGTCGAACATCACCGCACCATTTGTGAGGGCTGTTACGGTGACGATATGCGGTCCCGTGCCAGCGCCTGTGTTGTAATGCAGTGTGAAGCCCGCTTGATTGCCAACGCCATTGTTCTCGATGATGGAGCAGGTGCGGTCAGTGCGGTCAGCTTCGCTGATAGCGCAGACAAGCAACGGCGCATAGTTGCGGCTTGATGCGCGGTAGATGGTCACGGCATCCGCGTTATTGGTGCGGAAGATGACGCTAGAGCCAGAGCTAGTTGTGCGGCGGATTTGATCGATATTCTGGCCAGAGTGACGGCTTGCTGCCCGCCCGCTCAAGGTTGACCAATTGTCGCCAACGTACATGAAGTTGTTATCAACATTACGGTTGTTGTAGTTGCCTTCATAGCGTTGGCCTGGTGTTAGTTGGTTCAGTGTTGTTGCGTTCAGGTCGCTGCCGAACACCTCAACATAGTCGAAGTCCATCTTTAGTGCGCCTGCAGCATGTGGCGCGGTGATATAGTCTTCGTTCAACAGTTGCACCACAGCGGTGTACGTTGTTGCTGGGTTCAAGCCCAAGATTGTTGCTGCGAAGTCATAGTTCGCCCGCGATTCTGTATTGAACACCTGGCAGATGCCGTTGCTGATAACCGTACTCGCATCTGTTGTGGCTGTATCGTCCACACAGACACGGATGAGGTCAGCGTTACGGTCGGCGCGTAGGTGTGCGGCAAAACCGCTACCTTGCAATTGGAAGAGCACACCGCCGTTGATGTCCTTTGTATTGAACACTGTGCCGCCATAAGCGCCGCGATAAGCTATTTCGGTGTTCGTTGTGGCGCTTAGGTTGCCGTCGAATGCCATGATATTGGCATGGTTGTTTTGATAAATGCCTTCGGGTAATGGGTCATTGCTATCGACTAAGCGAACGACATCCACAAGGAGTTTACGCCCGTCAGTGTTTTCAATCGTTACCCAGCAGGCATTGGCCACACAATCCACAGCGCCCGTATCGATAGCAGCACTCTGGTTGTAATCAGCTGCGACGCCAGTTTGGTTGTTAACCGTGACGCATTGGCTGTTATCGATAGCGTCTTTGGTTGTGTCTGTACCAATAACTCCGAAGCATACCCGCGCTTGCCCAAACTGCTTGTTTACCTGACGGATGTACTCGAAATCAGGCTCACCAGTGAACTCGAAGTAAGCGACTGAACCGCGCATATTGCCCTGATGCTGGCTGCCATTGAAGGACAACGGACGCCGCTCAACAACCTCTGTCAGACTGCCGAAGGGGAAGTATTGCAAACGTGGGTCAGTGTTGTCAACTGGTTCAACCGCATTGATGCGTAGTGTGCTATCTGCGCCAAGAACCTCCACGCGGTCAACGTTTAACACTTTGCTGCCATCAGTATTGGTGATGCGCACCGTGTAAGAGCCGTTGTTGCCCGCTGCGTCGCCATGTAAGCCCATGTATGTCAGGCCAACTTGTTGCAGCGCAGTAGATGACGCGCTGTTGTTGACGGTTTCATTGATATCCGCACAGTCATTATTGCCTTGTGCGCTTACACAGACTGTGTAACTGCCCGATGTTGTGCTGCTTTCCACCAGCACCACGCTGAAGCCAATACCTTCCATATCGAATTCAACATAGCCACTTGGCGAAATCTGTTGCACCAGCTTATTCGATGCCTGCGTCATGCTCACCTGAGTGGCGTTATTGAACGTCAGGCTGGCATCATCTTGCTGGTAAATACCTTCGGCCAGAACACCTGCTTCGAGTATTTGAACGGCATCGAAGTAAATGCGTCCGCCGTGCTTCAGATTAGTGATGCTGATGGCATAGTGGTCAGTGGGGTTATTGGCGATGCTACCGGCTGGAACAGCGATTTGCTGCTTACCGGCTTTATCCGCCAAGTTGTGCGTTGCACAAGTGCGCTCTTGAACCACATTGGCGTTATCAATTTGCGTCCAGCAAACCTCTACGGTATCGCTTGTTGAGGCTGTGCCGTAGTGCAACACAATACCCGCGATTTCTTTCGTGCCATCGCCGGCAACAAACGAAATGCTAGCGCCATAGTCATCGGTTAGGGCATAGGTTTGGTTCAGGTAACCGCGCGCCCGTGTGCCGCTGGTGAATGACCAACTGTTGTTATCTGGTCCGTAGGTCAGGATAAGGGCGTTATTGGCATCTCGCTGCTGGTCATCATACAGGCTGCCAAGCACCGATAGCGCGCCATAGACTTGCACCGCATCCACAACTAGCTTAGCCGATGTTTGGTTGGTGATGGTGACATCGTAGTTGCCTTCCGGCAGGCCGGAGAATGTGATGCCAGATGTGCCAGATACTGTCCGCGTATTATTGGTGCTCACCGTTTGTGTCGTGCTGAAGCAGCAATCTGTGCCACTCGTTTGGGTGATTTGAACTTGTAGGTTGCCACCCGTTTTGCCGAACTCGGTCACGAAGGTGAAACCTGTCGCGTTTTGCAGGCTGAATTGCACCGAAGCACCAGCAGTTGTATTGACCAATGCTTGGCCACCGCTGTAAGTTCTACTTGATACAGTATCCCATGTGCCTGTGTTGCTCAGCTCAAAGATGTCGTTATTGCCATCGGTCGTCAGGCCGTTGCCCACCGATTCTTCAAAGTAACCAGCGGCTAAGGCAGTGCCATGTATGACCTGAACACGGTCAATCGGTAGTACACCTGGTGTCAGTGCCCGTACTGTAACAACGTGGTTGCCTACGACGCCCAGCGCTGGAATATCGCTCTTGCTCACCACCACCTGCGATTGTGTCCCCAAGTCAGTCAGGAAGTCCGCACAATTATCTGCTGCATCGTTGTAGTCATAGCCTGTGCCGTTGTAACTCATAGCACCGCTAGTATCGTCCACACAAACCTGTACTGTTTTTGTGTTTGTACGGCTCGCTGGCCCGGTATGCAGTACCAGAATGACGCCATCAGTTGAGGGGACATTCACCTGCATGACCGCTGTTGGACCGGCATAGGTGCGGATAGCTGCGCCACGGCTATCACGTAGGCTGAAGAACGAGCTTTCCGAGTAGTTGCGGGCAAAGCGCCCTTCAACCGTGCCCCATAGCTCGGCTGGCAAGCCCTGGAGATAGCGATTGCCGCTTCCATCCACTGCTGTGTCTTCATAAGTGCCCGGCGCGCTGATGGCTGGGGGTAGGGCGCTGTTATACACCCGTACATAGTCAATTGCGATTTGGCCGATGCTACGGCGGTTGTTGCGTGCCGCCACGGTGTTGTTACGCACGAGGCTGCTATAACCATTTTCCACGTCGCGGATGACAATGGTATAGGTGTTACTTGGCAATGGCCCCACAAAGCGGCTAGTTGTATAGCTTGGCCGCGCCGACTCGTTATCGTAAGTTGCGCAGTTGGCGTTTTGTAGCCCGTTAGCGCCATAGTCGACCGAGTCAGTGTAGCAGATTTCGACCTCGCCGCCGATATTCTCGGTAATCATACCGATTTCGGCTGCGGTGCCGGTGAACTCGAAGCGTACTTCTGCGCCGTAGCTATAGCTGGTCATCACACTGCCACCATAGTAGCTGCGGGTGTTGACACGTTGTTGCCATGTGCCGCTTTCGATGATGTGAACGTCGTCCACAGTGAAGGTGACTACGCCACCGCTGGCTGTGAACTGAATTTGCGCAGTGCCGCTGATGTCTGATGCGGCGCGCACAACCAGTGTCTGCCATTTACCGGTGATGGTGTTGTCGGCAGTAGCATCGTAGACGGTTGTGCCGCTCACGCTCATCTGCACTGTGCCAACGGCGCCTGAGGCGATATTCACACGGGCGATGACCGTGTACATCTTGCCATTTTGCAGTTGGAAGTCTTCGCTTTGGATGCCCTGTCCAGCAGCTGTTGCAACAACTTGTCGTCCGCGAGCGCCTTCATAACGAAGCCCGCTATAGACGTTACTGGTGGCTGGCAACCCGCCGATCTCACTCCAGTGGCCATCAACTTCCATCTTGCCATTGCGCACAAGGTCATTGCTGCCAGTCTGGTAGATGATAGCGGGGTTGGTGCTATCATGCTGGCCTTCGGTTAGCGGGCTGCTGCTATCCACAACTTCCACGCTATCCAATCCAGCGCTGCCCGTTGTCAATAAGGTGATGCTGACGATGTGCGGGCCAGTGTTGCCGCTCTCATTGAACTTGAACGAGACCGGTTGCGCAGTGGCCGTGCCGCCATCGTTATTGATTACCTGGCAACGTTGCTGGCTCAGGTCTACTGATAGCGGCCCTCCGCTGACCGGCGCCGCACAGATGAGGAACGGCGTGTAAGCGCGGCGTGTATTGCGGTTGATGATGATGGCATCGCCGCCATCAGTGCGGAAGGCGACCGTTGCGCCCGGTGCGCCACCACGCCCCGGCGTATCAACCTTGCCATTGAGTGCGCCGCGTTGGTTCGCTGTTGACCAGTTCCCGAAGTATAGGAAGTTCTTATCAGCATCGCGGTTGGTGTAGTTGAAGTCATATGCCATGCCAGTGCTCAAGATATTGAGGTTGCTGGTATCGTTCCAGTTCGATGTGTTGAGCCATGGTGTGTCGTATACACGAACACCATCGAACCGCATCGTGACCGGCGCTTTGGCGCCCGTATGCGCTTTAGGCGCGTAGTCATCATCGAGCATCTGTACGACAACAGTGAAGTTGCCATATTCAAATGGCCCGACGAAGCGGCGGCCTTGAGAGACTAATCGTGCTGATTCATTGTTTTCGATATGGCAAGCGCCGCTATTCAACACTGTGTTGACATCGCTTGCTTGCGCGCCATCGGAGAGCAAATCGCCACTGTAAACACAGATGAGGACAGCGTCTGCTTTGTTGTTGAACTCGAACAGGATTTCCGCTGCCGTCCCTTGGAAGCCGAAGATGATGCCATCGCCCACCGTTTGGGTTTCCATCATCCCCTTTCCAGAGGCGCGAGTAGCGAAACGCGATTCCACTTGACTGAAGGCATCACCGCCGATGGTGTAGGTTGGGCTAGGTGTGCCAAAGCCAGTTGTGCCGAAGAAGTAAATATCCTCAGAGAACTCCTCGAACAAACCTGTTGGTAAGGCTGCGCTAGTATCCTGAACGGCGACGCGGTCAACGCTGAATTTCTCGTTAGTCAGGCTGAAGATTTCAACCACATGATTGCCACTACTCGCCCAAGCGCTACGGAACATGCTCTCGGTGAAGACCATGCTGCCATAAACAGGCTGCATGATTGTGTCGTTAACTGGCGAGAATGTACCGTCTGCCTGTACCTGTTGGTATTGGTATGTGCCGCTGATTGTCTCTGGGTTTTGGCGCATATTAACGACCACACAGTTGCCTGCTTGTGTGCTGCTATCTACTGCGCGGTCAACACAGACCATCAGGTTCTGGCTATCCAAACGGAAGTTGGATTGGTGATACACATAGAACGTATCAGCAGCGTTGGGTATTTCGAATGTCACGGCTGGACCAGCGGCGATGACACCACGATTGAGCGCTGCAACCGTGTCATATGGCGCACGCCCAGCGAAGTTCAACGCCCAGCTATCGTCCAAACCGTTGTTGAAGATGAACTTATCTAGTTCTGCAACATCCGTTTCGCCAAAGCCCATCGGTTGCAGTGGGTCATTGAATACTGTGATGGAATCGATGAACATCCGCTCGCCAGTTGGCACGCTGAGCACATCAATTGTCACTGTATAGGTTATCGGGTCTCCGTTGCTATCGAAGGCTTGTAGGCCATTGAATGGGCGGAAGACCTTGTAAGTGGTTGCTTTTGCTGCGCCCAGTGCGTTGTCATAGCGTTGGCATATGTCGACGCCGGTTCCCGTTACACAAACGTTGTAAGTTGCGCCCGTGCCATCCAGCCCGATGTCTTCCAGAATTGTGCCAATAGCGAAGCCAGTTGCGCCCGTAATCTGGAAGGTTAGGTCGGCATTGGCGTCGGTTGTTGTGCGGGCTAAGCCACCGGTGGCTTTTGCATCGGTGAGTTCTGTCCAGTTACCTGCTGCGGTAAACATATCGATGAGTTCGCCTGATGATACATCGTAGAAGCCCGGTGCTAGCGGGTCTGCGTTTGCAGATGCCGATGGAATGATACTGAACGCATCAACTTGGAGTTTAGGGCCGTTAGCGCCAGCTGTGCCGTTCGGGTTGTTGGTGATGACAACTGTATGCACTGTTACATCGTTGAGGCCGTTACAGGTTACGGTGTAGCCCAATACCGTGCGTTCACCAGTTGAAGACTGTGTTGCACCATTGGTCACGCGCGAGTTGATGAGCACGTTGCCATTAGTTGCTGCATAGGTAGAGCAGGTGACAGGGAGGGCATCTATTGTCAATGTGGCTGTGGATTCGCCATTAGCGCCAACTGTCCAGTTCGGGATATTGCTTCCACCGCCGCTATCTCGGATGTCGAGTTGCCATTCCCCAGCTCCAGATGGCAAGCCTTCCATATAGAGGGTGAAGCCTGCGCCAATGAAGCGGAAGGTGGCTTGGTCACCGTTGATACGTGTTTCATGCAAGGTGTTGTTGATGCCCGTATCTGAGTAAATCGGCTTCCAGCCCGTGCCACTATAGCTGAAGGCGAAGCTGCTGTCATCATGCAAGCCTTCATCTGGAATGTCGCTCACGATGCGCACACGGACGTACATATCAATCGTTGCGCCCGCATTGCCATTGGCTGGGTTGCTATCGGTGACGGTGTAATGCAACACTGTCATGCCAGCGGCATCGGCGACAGGAGTGAGGCTGACCTCGCCAGTGGCTGTGTTGACAGCACTTCCCAGATTAGTGAATAGGGTGGCGGGGTCATCGCCTGCGTTACCTGCGCCCAATTCATTATCCGCCCAGTCTAGTTGACTGTATGTGAATGGGAACTGGCGCTTATCTGTTGCACTGCTATCGGATAGGAAGAAGTTATCCGTTGTGAAGAATGGCCGTAGATTGAATTGAATGGTTGTGTTCATGATGCCTGCAGCGCTGAATTCATTACTGCTCACACCATCCCACACTGGCGAACTCAATGTTGTGTCATCGTCTGTGGTTGATGGACGAATGACGATTGTCAAAGTGCCCTGTGCTAATGCGCCAATGCTATCGATAGCTTGATAGTCGAAGGTAACATCTGGTGGCACGCCAGTGGTATCTGCCCAACCGACATTGCTCGCACCAGTATCTGTGAAGAAGTGCGCAGGTGGGCAGTAGTAGGCGGTTGAACCGATGATGATGACGCCATTGGAGTTGCTATAGTTGACACCTGTAGGTGTGCCCGGTGGCAGCGGGCAATCCACGCCATAGTTATCAGGGGATACTGCCAATGAGAATGTCAATGAGCCAAAGCCACCTTCAACATGCTGCCCTAGTTCATGTGATACATAAGGCACATTGTCTTCTATGATGTCTGGCAGTACGACATTATCCTCACCACTCTTGATACGGAGTGGCACAAACTCAAATGCGCCGATGTCAATATCGAGATTGGTGTCAAGGTCAGAGTCTTGTTTACGTACATTATCGGCATAGTCACGGCTATAGTCTAATCCCGCACTTATCAGCGCATCATAAACAGCGGTGTTCCCCGTCTCAACACCTTCATTCAAGAATGTTGGACTCAAACGGCGTAATTGGTAGTAAAGCGGGTCTGTCAAGGCATTCAGGCTCAGCAGTGGACCAACGAAGCGGTTATCGTTGGGGTCTGTACCGGGTTCTGGGTCGACATTAACGATATTACCATTCAGACCATTATTGCTACCGTCAGCAATGGTTGTATGGCACACGCCACCTTCACCTGTCGTGAAGAGTCCATCCCAATCCCAAATCCAGTTATTTGTTGCGCCTTGATTGTTGGTGCCGTTGAGGTTTTGGCATAGATTATCTGGCACATCTCGTACAAGCACGAGACCGCCGGGAATTTGATTGTCTGTCAGTAAGTTATTGTGGAATTCCCACGGCGCATTGTTGATACTGCCGTAATTGTTGCTGTTGCCCGTCGTGGAATCGTCAGCATCGCCGCGTAATATCACTGCGCCGAACTCAACTCCAGAAGCACTTAGATTATTGTGTGCGAGGGTATTGTTCACAAAATGGAACGCCCGCACAAAATACAAGCTGAATAATGGACCTGGTGTCCCCGCATCAATGGCTGTTGTGTTGTTTAGGATGACATTGCCCACAACTCGCACCGGTGTTGTATCAGCTGCGCTACCGGTTGAGATACGAATGAGCGAGTCGATATTGTTCCCAACGAAAGCGTTATTCACAACATCAACTGCACTGTTCTCAAGGGCTAATAAACCTTTGAAGAACAAGCTGCCGCTGATGATTGGGCGAGAGGAATTTGTATGCGTGTTGTTGCTAAAGGTGTTGTTCCGTATCTCGACCGGATTAGCTGAGACACCGGAGTTAGTCACCTGGATGGTTGGCGAATTAAGCGTTGAGCCAGTTAAGCCATTAAATGTGTTATATGAGATGATGACACCATCGCTGCTATTGATGACGCTAATCATCGGGTAGATAACATCGTTCATGCTAGAAAAGTTGTGATACATCAACGAGGCATCATCTGAAGCATCAACCAGAATGGGGCGTGCTGTCGGAACGAAGAAATCTAGCCGTTGGGGAATGCGGAATGTAAACCCGTGGAAACCAAAGGCAGTTGTCCCGTTTTTGATATACACGCCAGCAACGTCGCTATCAAGATATGTATTCATCACCGGCATGATGCTATCGGCGTTGTCTGCGCTAGTGACGGAATCATAAGAGTAGACATTCACGGCGGGTGCGCCATTGAAATAAAGCGGTGTAGCCCACTCTCCAGGCCCGACGATGATACAATCGCCCGCACTCGCGTTATTAACCGCTTGCCCAATGCTGGTGTATGGTGTAGCTTCCGAGCCGTTGGGCACGCTGTTGCCCAATGTGCCCAAGTCTTGTGAGACGTAGATGAAGCCCGTGCACGCGGCTGGGGCGTTATCTGGCACAGCGGGATGGCTAATCTGGCTTAGGTCGTACGTCGGCGAGCCAAGCACAGCAAAGCCCGCGCCATAAACCATATCAAAGCCATCAGCACTGCTGCCAAATGGCATATCGAACGAGTGCCCCATCAAGTAATCTTCAATAGCATCGACTGCGGCAGAGCCACCAGTGCTGAACTGCGGCATATTGCTGTTGTTTTGCTTCATCAGGGCGATAATGCCGCCGATATGTGCTGCCGCCGCGCTTGTACCATTGAAGCCACCCACACAGTTAGAGGTGGGGCTACCGGTGCTTACAGTAGAGACATAGGTCGGCCCAACGATTTCTGGTTTGACTTCGTTTTGGCTGTAGGGCGGGGTATCAGTTGGTGCGCTACCGCCTGCGCCAAATACGGGGCCGCGAGAGCTGTATTCATAGACTGGGTAATTATCATCTGGGCTGGCACAAACCGCACCAACCGTGATAGCTTCACGGGAATCAGCTGGGCGGCCTAATGTGCCTGCTGTTGTGAGTTCAGTGAAAGTGCCTCCACTTGGCGCGTTGATTTTGCCGCTGCCGAGTAATTGCACTTGTATCACCCCAGCATTGCTGCCAGAAATTGACAAGGTCAAATCGCAGAAGCCATCACCTTGTACCGTACAGCTACCTACAGTGAGCTGACCAACTGGATTACCAATGCGGGCAGGTTTATTGACTGTGGTCATGCCAGGTCCGCTTAAAGAAACGGTGTAGTCGTTGCTGCCGCCCCAATCATTCCAACTCAGGTTAACGACATCGCCTTGTAGTGCGTCAATGTTAAATGTGACCGTGCCGCTGGTGTAGTTAATCGTACGGTAGCGGAGGCCATCCGTATCGTTGTTGCCGTTGTTGCCCGCCGCGACGACGACTGCAATACCGGCTTGCCGTGCTTGAGCGATTTCATCGTATAGGTTTTTGTTGCCGCCGGATGGGACGTAGCCTAGTGTACCATCGCCAGGACTGGCAACGACACCCAAGTCCATAGCGATGATGATGACATCGTAACCTGTCGTGCGCGCCGCATTGACGGCATTGGCCATTTCAACGGTCGCATCAATAATGTCACCATCGTTATCATCTGCTTTGAAAAGCCGCACATTAGCATTGGGGGCAATATCGCAAACTACTTCGGCTACTGTGAGGCCGTGTGTGGTATCGCCACTTTGCGGTGTGCCATAGACCAATGTGGCGCTATTGACACAACTTTGCTCGGCTGTCAATGTCACAGGATTGCCAAAGCCACGATCGATAATGGCAATATCAACCCCCGTGCCAGTGAAGCCCCCTAGATGCCATTCATAGACGTTGAGCATATCGAAGGCTTCTGTAGCCGCTGACCCTGCCGGGGCTTCTAATCCACTTGTAGAGGCGGCGCGCGCTGGTAAGCGGACTGCACCAACTTCGGCTGTGTTGACTAGCGGCACAAATCCCGGAATGGGGATACGGGCAACAATACGGCGCTCGTTAGTATCAAGCACCACGCCGCCAGCCGCTTCGGCAATGGCCGCTACTGCTTCGGTTGTGTAGCCATTGGCCGGGTAGATAACCACGCGCACGCGCCCGGTTTCATCAATATCTAACCCGTAGCTCTCCGCGATTTCAAAAGCAGTCGCTGGGTCTGATTGGAGGAACTCTGTCACAATAGCCGTGAGCGAGCCATCAAGCTTGACTTCAGTCTCTGGCGTCAAGCCCATGGGGATGGCCGCCGCGCTTGGTTCAGGTGTGGCTTCAGGCTCTGTTGCGGGCGTGCTGGCCAATTCTGTAATAGCAATATCATCCAGCATGATGTTGGATGCGCTATTGGCCACAAAACTTATATCGCCAGCGCTATCATTCAACCCTTCAACAATGAGTTCATCAACACCATTCACATTGAGCATGGCGTTACCGCCGTTAACGGTGAAGGTAATGGCGTGCCAGCTATTCAAAGCGTGCGCAATGCCGCTTTCGGCCAGAAGTTCGTTCGTCTCGCCCAAAGCATAGAGGGCGCTGTTATCACTCTCAATTGTCAGCAGGTATCCGCTGCCATCGTTCAGGCGGAAGAAGATACCCAGCCCACTGTCTTCGCCATTGGCCGCATCAGTGAGGATGTTCAGGCGCGCTGTTAAGGTGAAGTTGCTCAGGCTGAGGGGTTCGTTAAGCCCAAGCGTTGAGTTCGCCGCCATCAGAAGGGCGAAATTGCTTTCACCGCTATCAACAACATTCCCGCCAGCACCAAGCGCCCAATCCGCGTTCTCATCGTCAAAGTTGATACCAACCTGAACGCCTGTTGCCGTATCCTCAGCTGGCATCTCAGCTACAGGGGCTTCAGCGGTGGTTTCTGGTTCAACAGTTGTTTCTGGCTGAATATCAGACTGTTCGGTCGGTTCTGCTGTTGGCTCAACTGTTGGTTCGGGTGTGGTGATAACTTGCGGCTCATCCAGTTTTTGAATGATGATGTTATCAATATCCACCGCACCGCTGTTGACCGCATCTGTCGTAAATGAGAAGCTGCCGCTTGTAGCAGTTTCAGTATCTGTGTAGTTAATGCGTGGCGCACCGTCGACGCTTACAGTGATGACATTACCAAGCGCCTGCACGCTGACCGTATGCCATTCAGGTGCTGCTGTCGGGTCTGGTGTGACTTCTGGCGAAGTCGATGGAGCGGGGGAGTTCGCCAAAACAGTTTCGCCCCGTACCAAGCTCACATTGCCCTGTGCATCCAACACAACGGCAAAAGCGGCATTGCTGGCGCGGGCGTCAAGATGTGCTGCCGCACCATTAGCCACTCGTACTTGAGCCGTCATGGTAAAGTGTGGCCAGTCTAAGCTTAATGCTGCTCGTTGGCTGGGCTGGTCAGTTGTCAGGTAATAATTACCGCTCTCTTCAACAACTGCCCAACCATCTGTTGCTAACCAGCCGTCACTGTTGCCATCTTGGAAGTCATCGCTGAAAAGCGTAACAACCGGGGTCTCGCTTGGCGCCGGCGTTGTGGGAACTGGCTCAGTTGTCGTTTCCGGTTCAACAGTTGGCTCAGTTGTTGTTTCTGGCTCAATCGTTGGCTCTGCGGTGCTCTCCGCTGGTGACGTAGGTTCTGCCGTGCTTTCTGGCGGCGGCTCTGTTGCAGGTGGAGTAGTTGGCTCTTGTGTAGTCTCCGGCGGAGCAGTTGGAGGAAGCGTATCAGGTTCTTCCGTCGCTTCTGGAAGCGTTGTTGGAGGAATGGGCGTCGCCGTTGGTGGCGCTTCTTCTGGCGTAGGCGTCGCCGTTGGCGGCAATGGCGTTGCCGTTGGTATAACGGGCGTCGCCGTAGCGGTTTCAGTAGCAGGTGCTGGCTCTTCTGTGCCTTCTTGCGCCGATACAGCCATACTACCACTAGGGATAATGGCTAGCACAAGGGCAAGAATGCCCAGCAACCATACAAAAGTAATCGAGTAAGTGTTACGCCGGTGATGAGCTTTCATGATATGAACCCCTCCAAATTAACTGTCCGGCTGGTGATAAGCAGCAAACCACGACACAGATAATTGACCGGTCGCGGTGGCCGTGCACTTGCACAATGTTGCGATGTAGATAATTGCTTTACTCTCAAATCACTATACACCATCTCAAATGAATTAGTGTTAAGCTACAAGGGATACCGCCGAGAATAGGAAAAAGATACGGGATGAGAAAATAAAAAACCGGTAAAAACCGGTTAACTTTTCGTTTCTTCTGCAAGGTGGAGGCGGTATCTGTGGATGGTGAAGTAGCTTTCTGCTAGTCCTAAAAGCTCCAACAGTTTTTCTGGTCGCATATTCCCCACATTACCCACCGAAAGATGCGCAATGAGCGTCTGCTCATCTTCCATGCGTAACTCATGGATAAGGGGGCGCAAATCCACTTGAATACGTTTTTCTCGGCGTTTACGCTTCTTTATCCGCTCAACGATGATCGTGTCCTGCGCTAGCATGTCGCTGATTTTTTCTTTTAGCACTTCACTATCAATTGGCTCTTTGAATTCGATGCGATATTCTGCGCTACGTACTAAGGTTTGTAAAGCTGCCCCATCAATGGGGACTGATTCGATACGGTAAATTTCCAGACCGCTGGGGCTAGTGGCGAGCAGGCGCTCTTTCAACCCAGCAAGCTCAATGGGTTCTTTAAGCGCAACATCGATGATTTCACATTCACTAGTGATACCCAATGGCAGGGCAGAGGCAAGTTGAATTCTGGGACGTGTGTTGAATCCCTCCGTATACAGTAGTGGGAGGTTGGCGCGGCGCAAAACACGCTCCCATGTTTTTGCGATGTCGAGATTGCCCGTATACTTCATAGGGCCGCTTTTGCCAAAGTGTATGCGTAGCCGCTGTTTAACCGGTGATATATGTGACATTTGTTCGCCTTATGCTACCATCTAATATCTCGATGCGGTACAATAATTAAAACATTTGTCGGGTAATCTGAGAAGAGTGATGACATCATCTACACCGCGTAAACGCCCAGATGCTATGCGAGAACATCGCTATGAAGTGCGGCGGCAAATTTTACTGCCTTTCGCCCTAGTAGGTGGTGTCGTTCTAACTGTTTTGGTGATAACGTTATTATTGCCCCAACGGGCACAAGTCTCGCTGATAGCGGATTTATTGCTAACTTTGCTGGTTTTATGCCCAATTGTGCTATGTTTGTTCCCGCTGATGGTGGCTTTATGGGTTGCGGTATTCGGCCTCAACCACGTTCATCGTGGTATAGCATCGGGAATGCAACGTATAGAAGACATCACTTTATCGTTGGTAGAACGCTCTACGGCATTTTCTCAAATGGTTGAACAACGTTTCGCTGTTTTAGGCCAATACCTCGCACGGTTTAGCCGAGTTTTGAAAGTGTTTGACCCGCCAGAAGAAGATTCTGAGGATGGAGTAGCTCATGACCGAGATTAGCCCAGAAGATAGCAATGTCCAAATTCTTGTCGATAATCCTACAGCTTCAGAATGGAAGCGTAACACCTATATGTTTGGCGCATTTTTAGGGGCGGTTTTTGGTATTTTAGCCGCATATTTTTATGCCCGCGCCGCTGAAGAAGAAGTGCAGCGAACAGGGCGTAAAAGCGCTGTGCCAACACGCCAAATTTTGGGCTTAGGGGTGTCTGCATTAACGCTCATTCGCCAAATCACCGAAATGGGAAAGTCTAAATAAATATGTGCGGGCGATTTTCATTGACAACGGACTTGAATAAACTTCAACAAAGCTTCAATTTAGACGAAGTGCCGCCTGTGTTTGCGCCGCGCTACAATATCGCCCCTTCACAGCCCGTTGCCGTTATCGCTAATGACAACCCCAAAAAACTCACCTTTTTCAAGTGGGGGCTAGTACCTTCGTGGGCAAAAGACCCGCAGATTGGCAGCAAAATGATCAATGCCCGTGCCGAAACTTTAGAGGAAAAGCCCTCGTTCCGCGCCGCTTTTAAGCGTCGCCGCTGTCTCATCCCCGCTGACGGGTTCTTTGAGTGGGCGAAGCGCAATGGCGATAAAGTACCCATATATATCCGCATGAAAGACCATCGCCCATTTGCTTTTGCTGGCTTATGGGAAACTTGGTTTGGGCCAGAGGGGGAAGAAATACGCACTTGTACAATTATCACAACAACACCCAATGAAGTGCTTCGCCAATTTCACCATCGTATGGCCGTCATACTCTCCCCACAAGATTACGAAACTTGGCTATCACCAGATGAATTGCCAGCAGATACGCTAAAACCGCTTTTACAACCCTATTCGGGCGATGATATGGAAGCTTACGAGGTGTCGCGTTTGGTGAATAGCCCCGCCAATGACACACCAGAGTGTATCCAGCCTTATGAGCCACCAGCGCAACGGTTGTTATTGTGAGCGGGTCAGTTTTTCAGTTTTTTGTCGATAATATGCTTGAACGGGTCTTGCCCCGGCTCAATCAGCACTTTACGGCTTCGCCCCCCAGCAACTGCATCGCCAATGACACCTAATTGCTCCAATAAGTCCATCAGCCTTGCTGCGCGGGGATAGCCTAAACCGAGTTTGCGCTGGATTAATGAGGCGGAAGCTTCTCGTTCTTCTACAACTAGCTCAATCGCTTCTTCTAGCATGGGGTCTGTTTCCGCGAGGAATTCACGCCGCGTTAAACCGCGTTCCCATGGCGCAATACGCTCTTCTTTGAGTTTCCCTGCGGCTATTTGTTTTCCTTTCCAGCGTTTCCAATGGTCGACTAGCGCCCGAACTTCATCATCAGAGATAAAACACCCCTGCAGGCGCTTTGGCCCGCTGGCATCTGGCGCAAGATATAGCATATCGCCTTTGCCTAATAAGGTTTCTGCGCCAACGGTATCTAAGATGACGCGCGAATCGACCCCAGACGCGACAGCAAAGGAGATACGAGAAGGGAAGTTAGCTTTAATGAGACCAGTGATAACATCGACGCTGGGGCGTTGGGTAGCCACAATCAGGTGCATACCTACAGCGCGCGCCATTTGTGCTAGGCGGGTGACGGTCTTCTCCGTCTCCTCTGGCTTCTGCATCATCAGGTCGCCAATTTCGTCTATCATAATGACAATATATGGCAAGTATTCACCACCACGCCGCCGCTGTCCCATACGTTCGTTGAAGATTTCGATGTTACGCGCCGCATGCTCTTCCAGCAATTTATAACGGCGGTCCATCTCGCGCGTGCACCAGCGCAAGACGCCAATAATGCGCTCAATATCAGTTTCCACAGGGCCAATCAGGTGGGGTAGGCCATTAAATCGGCTTAACTCCACCATTTTGGGGTCTAGCATGACCATTTGTACGCGGTCAGGTGTATTATCTAAAATTAACGCGGAGGCAATCGCTGCAATGGCCACCGATTTGCCAGAGCCAGTTGTGCCAGCAATGAGCAAGTGCGGCATACCCGCTAAATCAATGCCGATGGGTTCACCCGCAACGTCGCGCCCTAATGGTACAAATAGCGGGGATTTTGATTTTTGCCGCATTTCGTAGTATTGGCGGCTTTCATAAACCGAGCGTAGGGCGACCACACTTGGGTTTTTATTCGGCACTTCGATGCCCATATAGCTATGGCCGGGCACGGGGATTTCCATACGCAAACGACGGGCAGACAGCGCTAGCGCGAGGTCTTGCGAGTAAGAAGCGATTTTGCTCAAGCGGGTGCGCTCTGTCTTGATAGCCCCATCATCCCCACGAGTTTCTCTGAAGGGTTGTACGGCATATTGCGTCACCGTTGGGCCAATTTTCACATCGACAACATCGACATTAATATCAAATTCTAACAAAGTGTTCTCAATAAGGACAACATTCTGATTGATTTCTTGCTCATCAGGCAAACTAATTTCTATGTCTTGGAGCAAGTCTAACGAGGGCAGCGCTTTATCGCGCTTAGCAACTTTTCTCGGCTCTTTCATCCCCTCAACGGTGAAATAGCGTTTCAAACGCCCATCAGGACGTTTAACCATCATAGGTTCATTGCGGTTACGCCGTTTCTGTATCGTGCCAATCGCATTGAATTCCACTTTCATATCACTGCGGTTGAAAAGTGGATGCTCTTCTATGGGCGTTGTGTCCTCTGCGGGTTTATCCTTTGATGCCCGCTGTAGCTTGTGTACTGGTTGTGTGCGCGCTGCGCGCAATGATGGGGGGATATTGGATGGGTCAAGGCGTATGCGCATTAGCGGGTTACGCTCTGAATACATAGGCCGTATCGACGGTACAGACACCCCATTAATTGAAGTGGGTTGGCTCACTTTGCGCGTTTTTCGGTAATCCTCTAGCCAACGTTCCCCATATTTTTCTAAGCGTGCTTGGCTTTTCTGTAAACGCTTACTGACATGCTGCCGATTAATGCCCGCCACAACCCCCAAGCTGATTAGCGAAAGTGTTGAGAAGAATACAAGGGCAACTGTCCTTCCAAATAATCCAGCCACAATTTGGCTTAATGCCCAGCCAATTAGTCCCCCGCCTTGTCCGGCGCGGGCGATGGCGCGCAATTCTGCGTCGCCAACTGCTAGGTGCATAATGGCAAGCACAGATAGAAACATAAGCTCTAATGCGATAATGCGCTGGGTTGGAAATTTGATGATAATGCCGAGCTTTGGCAATAAGATGATGACGCCAAGCCCTAAAATGCCCCCTGCGACAATGATACTACCATAGCCAAATAGTCCAGTGAGTGCGTTAGCCCATGCTGTTGCTAAGGTGGCCTCTGTAGAAACTTCCATGAGGGATAGAAATGAAACTACACCAAAGACGATGAGCATAATGGCCGCAATCTCATCGCCCCATGGCGGCAAGCTGTCCAGCATCCGCTCCCAGAATTCTGGGCTTATTGGATAATCAGAGTCATCAGCTTCATTATTTTGCGTTGTTTCGTCCAAACCACTAAGCGCGTGCTGGGTCGGTTTTTGCTTGTCCTCAGTTTGCTTGGCAGCATTACGTGCCACTGTACATCCTATCTCTCACCTACAGGGTGCACCTGATTATACTACAAATGTTCGCTTAAGTTTGAGGTTTATCTGCCTAAATAGGACGAGGCCAGCTTGTTCGGGCTGGCCTCTACGTTTCCTTGAAGCCTAATTGACAAGCCGTAAGCTTAATCCTAATCGCCGTGCTTCGCCATCAATATGGATGATACGCGCTCGTACAATTTCGCCCTCTCGGACGACATTACGCGGGTGTAAGAATTGGCCTTCTGCTAATTCGGAAACATGAACTAGCCCTTCTAGTCCTTCTTCCAGACAAACAAATGCGCCAAAATCTACCACATTAGTGACTTCGCCTTGAATGATTTCGCCCAGTTGGTAACGCTCATGGACAGTTTCCCATGGGTCAGGATGTAAACGTTTTAGACTTAATGCAACGCGCTGCTCCTGTTGGTCAATTTCAAGGACATAAACATCGATTTCTTGGCCACGCTGTAAAATATCAGATGGATGAGAGACCCGTCCCCAACTTAATTCGCTGATGTGTATCAGACCTTCTATACCGCCTAAGTCGATAAATGCGCCAAAGTCTGTCAAATTAGTGACGCAACCGCAAATAACATCCCCTGGTGATAGGCGATTAAGCAATTCGTCGCGCTCGCCGGGTTCTGCTTGTGCTGCCCTTTCCGATAAAATGAGACGGTTCTTTTCCGGTTGAAGTTCAATCACCCGCAAATTCAATACACGCCCCACATGGTCTATGAGCGCGCGTTTCTTTAGGCTTGCTTGGGCTTCTGTAGGGAAATTGAGCAGCTGGCTTGCTGGCACAAAACCCCGTAACGAGCGCCATTCAACCAATAGTCCACCCCGATTATATCCAACCACTTTGAGGGATAATGTTTCATCCGATTCAGCTATTTTTTGAATAACTAGCCAATCATCGCTAAATTGCTTCCGATAAAAAGGTTCATTTTCTCTAGGTGCATCGTCATGAGGTTCTAAGGTGTTGGTTTCTAATTCTTCTGGTGGAACGGAACGCGCAAACTCCCCTTCATTTAGGAGTGCCGACCAATAGCCTTCATCTAATTCTGGCGACGGTGGCTTAAATTCAGAGCGTCGCTGTTGATTATTTGGCATCGATCCCCCTTTGCTAACAATAAGAACCAGCACAGTTTAATGATGTAATCGTTGCTATGGCAAATATGCATTATTGATTCGGCAAATACCATTACATGACGTTTCGAAGTCAAGCATAGCATTAACCGCTAGAGGTGTCCAGTTGACTGAAATGGATTGTGGCTGGGAGCACTTCAAAGTGGTTAAGTGGTGTGGATTGTTTGATTTTCCATGTCGATGAGCGTTTGCGTGATGGCGTCTATTGCACTACGTTGTTTGCGATAAAAATCGGGTTCGCTAACCGCAAGGCGAATGGCAACATCACGCACTTTGCGGCGTTCGATGAATCGCATATGGAGAATGTTATAAATCGTCCACTCTGGGCTGGTGTATTGACGCTCACCTTCAGGTTGCTGGCGTTCAATCGCCTCTAGCAGGATAGCGCGTAAAGCTCTGGCTGGATTGTTGTCGTGTTCAGGTAGTGTTTGCCGCACAATATTCAACTCTAATAATCGGCTGCGGCTTAAACCGGGTCCGCCCCAATAATGCCGCAACGCCGCCCGAACCAATTCGCGCATTGTATTGAAGTCCGGCAGGTGTGGCGGTGTGATTATCTGGCGAGTATGGCCAGGGCGATATTCTAGCGCATCTGCTGTGCGGCGGTCTATCGCAAATTGGGGGAGTAGCCCCTCAAGCGCTGCATACATCTCTTCTTGCAGCAAAATATCATCGAGCGTTTGCTCTGCGCGATGTACCAAATTTTTCAGCATTTCTTCTTCATCTTCATTGAGCATCAAGGTTTGATTTTGGGCTTCTATTCCCATAACGCCAATGACAGACCGTTCAATAGCATTATCTCCCGTACGGTATGTATAGAGCGGTAAAATCCAGAAATTATCCCAATACACAAAGTTTCTATGCCCACCATTAAGCGGATTGCCATTATTGAGCAAAGTTTCCAATTGGGTGTTATCAAGTTTTTCAACGGAAAGTTCGCTGTGCGCTGGTGTGATGGTACTGATAGTTTCTAGCCCATTATCGTTGACAATCGCAATAAAGGCAGTGCTCACCCGCAAATAATCACAAGTAGCTTCAAGAATTGCTGCTAAAAGTTGTTCGAGATCACTTCGTGTTAATAAACGCTCGCTCAATGATTGCAACTTGCCGAGTTGGGCAACATCTTCTCCCGCATAAATCAGAGACCGTTCTAGCCATGGTAAAGCTAATGCAATGCTCCATTGCCAAGCTAAAATTACCGCTACCACCGCGAACGGCTTGAATACCTCGCCTTCTAAGCCCAATATGCGCGATGTGGGCGTTAAAAAAGTCATCATCACCAGCGCAACTAAGGCGGTACCGGGACCACGCAATAGGAATTTCAATAGCTCTAATTTTACAACGCGGTCTGGTCTACTAGAGCCGAAAAATGATAAGGGATAGGCGAGGAACAGTAGCATTAAAATGACCACGATATTGGCGACATTAACGAATACCATTGCCCAGAAGCTAAATTCTTCTCCCGGCCCTAATAGCACAGAAAACGGGAACAAGCCCATCACTGGGGTTAACATGGCAAATTGCAAGTAGGCCATGCGTCGCTGTGTGCTGCGGGTTAAACACCGTTGCTTGGCGCGTTGCACATTAATGAATGCCACTATAGTGGCAACGACGTAATAGAACATGAAAATTGGGAACATCGCATCTGCGCGTAAACCAGCGGGCATTGGCGGCGTTGTTGGGCGAACAAGGATATTCGTTAGGCCAGCCATAGCGAGAAATGCCCCGCTAACACCATAGAGAATGCGAATAATGCGCTTTCTCCTGCCACGTGAAGGGAGGCCGGTTGTTGCCAATAATGCATCTGATAGATGTAAAAGGGCTGCTGGCAAAAATGCAATGCCAATCCACTGTAAGCGTAATGTGGCAATATGAATGTTTCTGGTGGGTTCTAACGCAATAAACGCATCAGCGGCATAAGCGACTGTGACACAGGCCAACACAATAGCAGAGGTGCGGGCAACGCGATTGTCTAAGTTTTTGGTGAGGTTATAAAGTAAAAGAGAAGCTGCGACTATGACAATGGCGCTGGTGAGCACTTCATTGAGCAGGTCTAGAAACAAAATGATGAAATCATCAGTTGCCAGCATAATTGTTCCGCCCTAATCTGGGGAATCAACCGGTTTCCCAAAGAAAACGGCTATATCTTGATTTTCTAAATACTGGTCATTAAAACCACAAAAAGTAAACCCGGTTGCGCGGCA
This sequence comes from Anaerolineae bacterium, assembly GCA_015492875.1. Lineage (GTDB taxonomy): Bacteria > Chloroflexota > Anaerolineae > Aggregatilineales > Phototrophicaceae > S146-30. Next base: position 28,203 of record WGEI01000449.1, read on the forward strand.
AAATTCAATGCTGGGATAGTTTTTGGTCTGTGTTTCCATAATGAGTTGGTGTAACTCGTGCTCTGCAGCCCAACGATTGGCAATATGCAGTAAACGAGCGCCGATTTTACGGCGGCGAAACGGGCGAGAGACGACAACATCTTGTATATACCCTACGCCCCGTACTGGCTCGGCGCGCATCGTTAAATATCCAAGCACCTCTGGTATTTCACTGCCAACCGCAACTACAAAACACTGATTACGGGGGAGCGATAACTGTAACCGTCGTGCGCTCGCTGGATAAGTTGTTTCCAATACGCGGGGTAACCGCTCCGTTTTGAACTTGATTTCCCAGCCATAGTTGTCTTGAAAAATGCTCATCTGCCAAACATGTTCGGTTTTATATGTATGGTCAAGTTCTAGACAAGCTGGTATATCACGCGCGAGGCCATCGCGTATCACAAAACGAAATGGTGTAGACATATGTGATTAACCGAGATAAATGTTGCCAAAAGTCGTGTGAACGTGGATTTCTATGGGTGGCGCGTCTTCATCTGCCTCAATGCTGCTATACACATCGGGCAGCAAGGTTTCATAGCGTTCTGGGTTATGGTGAACCCGCACGAATCTCCCCGCTTCGGTGTGGATAGTGGCACGATAGCCATGAGGCGTGATGATGTGGATATTCCCCAGATGAGAACAGACTTGGATTGGCGCAAAGGCTTCAAGTGGACAAACTAACTGTATATCCCCTAAGCCCGTTGCGATTACTGCATCTTCAAGAATTAGCTCGGACAGGTCAATATCAACCTGTCCGAGATTGGTGCTTATCAAAATACGCCATGGCATGTCTTGCGTTAAGCTCAACGCCCAATCGGCAAAATCGTACCAGCGCGTTTGAGCACGAGCCATTTTCAGGTGCGCATGTACCCCGTCTACCTGCAAGGATGGGCGAGCATGAGGGGCATATTGTCCCGCAATTAAACGTTCTTGCCCTTCAGGGAGGGGACGAATGTTGACATCGACTATCCCGCTGTTGATTTCTAGCGTGCCGGCTTCAACGCTGCCTCTTGTGATGCCGAATGTGCGTGCCGCATCACTAATCGTGAAATCTCCACGCAGGAGAATTTGAATGCCAGCAATGACCAGAAGTAGCGGCCAAAGGTTGACGGCATTAAACCCTTCTAACAGGAGGAAGTTATCGATTAATAACAGCAACCCGCCCCCAATGAGGACAATTGGCCAGAGAATTGGACCTCCAACACGTTTTGAGCGCAAAGCTTACTCCTCATAGAGATAGTCGCGCAAAATAACATGTGCGGAGGATTGGCGCAGGCGGTTTAGGGCTTGCGCTTCTAGCTGACGCACACGTTCACGCGTCACGCCAATAGTTTGCCCAACTTCTTCTAGCGTATAGATGCGCCCATCAGCCAGCCCATAGCGCAACCGCAAAATTTGCGCTTCGCGCGGCGGCAACTTGTCTAGCGCTTGCTGGAGTTGCTCCTGTAGCAGGTGTGTCGCTACTTCTTCTGCAGGGGCAGGGCTGTTGACATCTTCTACAAAATCGCCAAAGGTGCTATCGCCTTCATCATCGATGGGTGTTTCAAGGCTCACTGGGCGACGGGCGATTTCCAACAGATTTTCTACTTTATCCGGTGTGGTTTCCATGCCCTGCGCCAGCTCTTCAATGGTTGGTTCGCGTCCCAGCTCTTGCAAAAGTTGCAACTGAACCCGCCGCATGCGATTGAGCTGGTCGCCCATATGGACAGGCACGCGGATGGTGCGCCCTTGGTCTGCTACGGCACGGCTAACAGCTTGTCGAATCCACCATGTGGCATAGGTGCTGAACTTATGGCCACGCTGGTATTCAAATTTGTTGGTAGCACGAATTAAGCCGATATTGCCCTCTTGAATTAAGTCTAAGAATGGCACGCCTCGGCCTATATACTTCTTGGCAACACTAATGACTAAACGGGCATTAGCGCGGATAAGATGCTCTTGTGCCAGCTCGCCATCGATGATAGTTTGCTTCAAGTCATATAGCTCATCATCGGTGAAAGCGTGTTCGCCCAATTCCTCGATTTTTGCGCGCGCCATCTCCGCCGCTTCCATACGCTTGGCAAGGTCAACTTCTTCCTCTGCTGTCAGCAATGGCACACGTCCCGCCTCTTTTAGATAGAGGCCGACAACGTCATCGGTATCTAGCGCTTGTTGGTAACCTGCGTCATTGGTCAAATCAATATCTGAGAAGAGCAATTCAAGCTCATCATCTTCTGGCTCTTCTTCATTTTCAATCTCAAGTTCGATGCTGTCATCAAGTTCAGTTTCAGCATCGTCTTCAGATAAATCTTCTACTTTAGCAGGAGACGGTTGACCACTAGGAATAATGTCGATCCCCGCCTCTAATAGGGCATCCATAATCTCGTCTAACAGGGCGATATCCTGCTCGACATTGGGCAACATCGCCAAAATTTCATCATAGGTGATGTACCCTTGCTTATGTGCCC
>WGEI01000450.1 GCA_015492875.1 Anaerolineae bacterium
CTGTTTGTTTCTTTACAATGTTCCTAATCTCATTGCAAAATTTTCAACTTTTGTCATATTATGTTAAATAATGTATTGAGCCATGGTCTAAGGGATATAAGCATGTCACATCGTACTTACTGGGCTGTTGAACCTTATATTCGTGTTGCAGAGTTTTCGGGGCATGTTGGTCTCGATGAACTTGACGCTGTCATGCACGATTTCCTCGCTGTTGCCAACGATTTCCCCGCATATTTTGTCCTCGATTTAACCAATACCCGCTCTCTGCCTACTTCCATCTTTCAAATACAAGCTATCCGAGATGTTGTGATGCTAGAAAATACGCGCTGGCTCGCAGTGGTCAATCCAGATGTTTTTGCCAATTATGCCACCCGTATGCTCGCTGGGGATAAGGCCAAAGTTTTTGAAGATCTAGATCGCGCCTTGAGCTTTTTGCGCGGGATGGTTCGCCTAGATACGGGCGTTACTCTATAATTAGAGCACCAATAGGTATATCGGGGAATTTTGCATGTTGGCTTTTATTGTGGAAGATAATGCTGCGCTTGCTTTGGTATATACTGAAGCGCTCAATCATATCGGCTTTGAGACAGAAATTGTTGCCGATGGGCGCGAAGCCTTAACCCGTTTGAATACCCTTTCCCCCGATTTGTTTTTGCTAGATATGAATCTTCCTCATGTTTCTGGTCATTTTCTGCTGCAACAAATTCGTAGCGAGGTGCGCTTTGCCACAACGCCCATCATCATTGCGACAGCGAACACGGTTGTCGCCGAAGCACTGCGGCCAGAACTTGATGAGCGCTGCGAACTATTCATCAAGCCCTTGCGCCCAACTGACCTCATTGCTGCGGCGCGTCGTCTCTGTGGGGTATAAAAATAAAAAACGGGCAGACCTTGTACAATCTGCCCGTTCCTTGTCTAAATTTTTGTGTGGTTAGTTGCCTAAATCGACAGGTTCAGGGATGCGCAAAGTCGCCTGAATATCGCCCTCAGCATCGGCGAGGACAACCACATCCCCCGGTTGGAACACGGCTTCATCCCGCCCCCAAAAGAGCGCAATAGCGGTATCCTCCCCAAATCCTGTATGAATCGTGATACTGCCCCCAGTGAAGAAGAGCCGTTCTGGGAAGACATAAACATTGCCATCGGCGTCACTGAGCGTCCAACCGGCGATATTGACCACTTCGCCATTATTTTGAATTTCTACCGCCTCGCTGGTAATATCGCCCGCCCCTATAACTTGCAGAATTTCTACCTGTGCGTTTACAGTCGTTGGCGCAAGCGTGATGGTCGGGGTGGGGGTGGGTTGGTCAGGCGTAGCTTCTTCGCTCTCCGGTGTGCTTTCGCCATCGGCGGCAGTTTGTACATCTGTTGTGGCAGGCGTTTCGGTGGGGATGTCTTGCAATGGTGTTGCCTCTAACTCACACCCCTCTAATGGCACAATGAGCACATCCCCAACTTGTAGATAAACTGCTGTCTCTTCGGTCAACCCGTTGACGGCCATCAACTGGAAGCCATTTGCGCCGTATTGTTCCGCAATGCCAAAAGGCGTATCGCCCTCTTGCACCACATGCGGGATACAGTTCGGCGGCAAGGCGGCCACTGTGGCGGCAATGGGGTCATCCTCTTGGTCACTGAAGACGGTTGGGTCTAATGTTGGCGGGGTAATATGGGGCGCGTTGGTTTCTACCACATCCGGCGGCACGTTGAGCACTTCGCCGGGGCGTGGTGTCGCTGTCACAATAATGACCGGAACGGTAGCATTAGGGTCGGGCGTTGCTGTGACGATAACGTCAATGCGTATCGGTTCTGGTACAGTGGTTGTCGGCGCTGGATTGCTGCTAGATAAAATGGCGAATACACCGACGGCTATCGCTGCTGGTAACAGCATATTGAGGAAAACAAACGAAATCAATGAGCGACTTCGTGGCGGTCTTTCTTCTATCAATGTAGTTTACCCAAATCTATTTCATCCGATATGCCAAACACAACACAATATAGCACAGCCACCAATGGCGGGCAATTCTTTACGGCCTGATTCATCTTATGATTAGACAACGATTGATCCTCTGTGCCTCGTGTTATGATAGAGCATAATTGGAACGTTTTGAGAAAAGAGCACCTTTTATGCCGTATTTGATTGATGGCCACAATCTCATCGCCCAATTGCCCGATATTGCTTTAGATGACCCCAACGATGAAGCCCTACTTGTTGAGAGGCTCAAAGGGTTTGTCGCGGGCAATGGCAAGCGTTGTGTGGTGATTTTTGATCGTGGGCTACCCGGTGGCAAGTCCACTGTTTTGAGCACCTCTCGCCTGCAAGTGATTTTTGCCTCTGCCCATCACACGACAGCAGATAGGCTGATACAAAAGCGCATTCGGTCGATAAAAGACCCTAAAAACTGGACGCTTGTTTCTTCCGATAACGAAATTTTGGCCACTGCCCGCGCTTATGGTATGAAAGTCATTCGCGCGTCCGATTTTGCGCGGCAACTACAGAGGGCGAAAAAACGACAACGCCCCTCGATCGGAGAGGCAGAACACATTCATTTAAGCGAGCAAGAAATTGATGAATGGCTAAAAATCTTTGGGGATAATTAGCTTTTTTCCCTATTTGCCGCTTGACCTGAGGGGCGCTTGCGCGTATCATTAACCGTGAATCGGGGTGTGGCGCAGTTGGCTAGCGCGCGCGCTTTGGGGGTGTGAGGTCGCCGGTTCGAGTCCGGCCACCCCGACACTCGCGGGTATGGTGTAGTGGTAGCACAAGACCCTTCCAAGGTCTTGGCACGGGTTCGAGTCCCGTTACCCGCTTATTTCTCCCTCCTTACAACATCTAGGGCCCATAGCTCAACGGTCAGAGCAGCCGGCTCATAACCGGTTGGTTGTAGGTTCGAATCCTACTGGGCCCATTAAAAAAGCCCCATGTGCATGACACAGGGCTTTTTGTTTTGATGAGGCGATGAACCTAACTATCCGTTCCGCTATCTTCGGTTGTTTCTGCAGGCGTATCACCATTTTCGAGGGCGGCAAGTTCCTCTTCAAAGATGCTGGCGAAGTTTTCATAAGGCAGCGCGCCCACAACAGGGCGGCCATTGATGAAGAATGTTGGCGTTCCTGTGATGACTAACTCACGACCAGTATTGAAGTCTTCAAGGATGCCATCGCGATAACGCTCTTCCTCATAGCAGCTGCGAAATGCTTCCATATCCAGCCCGTCAAGTTGCTCGGCAATGTCAAATAGCGCGTTAGAATCGCCTAGAATTTGCTGGTTAGCGAAGAGCAAATCGTGATATTCCCAGAAAAGCTCTTGTTCATTAGCGCACTCTGCTGCTAAAGCCGCTTGATAGGATGATTGGCCGCCGATGATGGGATAATCGCGGTAGACAAACAACACCTTGTCGCCATATTCCTCTTCAATCAGTGGTAATGTTGTTTGCGCAAATCGCCCACAGAATGGGCAGCGATAATCGCTGAACTCTACCATCACAATCGGCGCATCTTCTGGCCCTCGGCTTGGTTGATTTTCTATACTCACCGAATAGCGTTGGTTTGCATCTAAGCCTTGCGCTTGTTGGTTGCCAGTCGTGCTAGACGCGGTAGAAACTTCAATGTTGCCTATCTGTGTTGCGACTTCTTGGCTGAATGCTTCGCGTGCTTGTGCCACCGCCGCATCGACAGCTTCATTGATCAGCTCTTCCGTGCTGCCAGCCAAATTTTGTCCGATTAACAAGCCAATCACCGCGCCAACAACCAAAAACGTCAGTGCAGTTAGCCCATAATTGACTAACCCGCGTGATAGGGAAAACGTCTCTAGTGCTTCAATGTCTTCTACTTCATCGTGTTGTTCAACAACTTGCTCGTTCACACATGAACCCCTTGCATATCAAAAAAAACATACGATAAAACGGCTTTCCCCACAAAACACCCCCTAAGCCGCTTAAACATAGCACAGTTTTGCCATATATCGCACATAAAATCTGCGCTAACGCGATTTTGTCATATAATGTAAGATAGTGGCAAGTGCTATATTTATTATGATGGTTGTGCCTGCTACTTTGTTACATAGACACACCCATACTATATGTTATACACGAGTTTCTCAAAGGAGGCGCATTTGAGCGAATATCTGGATGGTTTGGTCGTGAAGGAGCAAAGCGGTTTTTTCTGGGTAGAAGTTTCCGATGGCACAATTTACATGTGCACTTTACGCGGGCGCTTGATGGAAGAAGCGCAATCTAGTGACATCGCCGCTATCGGCGACAGAGTTCGGATTTCTGTTTTAGAAGAAGATGGCACTGATGTGCTTAAAGGTGTCATAGAAGCAGTTCTTCCCCGTAAAAGTGCCCTCTCCAAAGCTGCACGCACCACTGGTAAACGTGGCGCTGGCCAAGCGGAGCGTGAGCATGTGATTATCGCCAATGCGGACCAGTCTTTATTTGTCTTTGCTGCTGCAAAACCCGCCCCAGATTTTCGCGTTCTAGACCGTCTTCTAGTGGCATGGGAAGCCTCTGATATTGAAGAAGTTGGAATTGTCATCAATAAAGTTGACCTTGAAGACCCCACCAACATTGAGCAGATGATGTCGCCCTATGTGCGCATGGGGTATACCATACTCTATACCAGCGCAGTAGATGGGCGGGGGATAGAGGCGCTTAAAGCGAAGCTTGCCGGCAAAATATCCGTTTTTACCGGCCCTTCTGGGGTAGGAAAAACCAGCCTGCTCAATCGCATTCAGCCTGGGTTAGGGCGTGCTGTTCGAGCAGTCAGCCATGTGACTAACGAAGGTACGCATACAACCCGCGATAGCGCCCTGATTAAGCTTGATATGGGCGGGTATATCGCCGATACGCCCGGTATGCGCAATATGGCACTGTGGGATGTTGAGCCAGATGAGCTAGATGGCTATTTCATTGATATTGCCCAGTATGTCGGCCAATGCCGTTTTAGCGATTGCACCCACCAACGAGAACCCGGCTGTGCAGTACGGGCGGCGGTAGAGGACGGCGCTATTGCCGAATCGCGTTACCGCAACTATCTCCACTTACGCCAAGAACTCGCAGAAACCTATATCGTCTATGATTAGCGATGCATCCATACGCCCTTTACTATGCGTTATGTAGTAAAGGGTGTTACTCATCAAACAAACTACGCTGCACTTGTGGTGTGATGTTATAATGGCGAAAGACGCGCTCTAGCAATGGGGTCAGCTCTTTGATCTGGTTATAGATTTCTTGGGCAAACGTGGCGGGATGTTTATCCGATTTACTGCGGTTACAGTTAGGGCAGCAGGCCGCTAGGTTATCTGGAATGTGTGCGCCGCCCATCGCCAGCGGGATAATATGGTCAACTTCAAACTCTTGGCCGACGATAGATTTCCCACACCACGCACACCGCCCGCCACTATCGAGAATAATGCCGCGCAGTTCTGCAACGGTGAGTTGTCCGCGCGCACCCACCGCTTTCGCCCGTGCATTCAGCGCGGCTGCATAAGGGCGTAACTCATCATCAGTTAGCCAATCGAGATATTGCATACCATGTCCTTACGTCGTTCGCCGCTTGCCAATTATAGTATATGCCGTTGTGTAAACAACTGAAAAGCGTCAGCTAATCCAGAATGCGGCGAGTAGTTTCTTTGGTTATAATTGTATCAATGTGGGGACTTGGTGGGAGAATTTGTTCGTATTTCCGGCATTCTACCCAGAATAAGTGGTTTGAGGAGTTATTATTGTGTCATCCTCGTTAGTTGGGCGCACTTTAGGTGCTTATGAAATTGTAGAACTCATTGGGCAGGGCGGTATGGCTACGGTGTATAAGGCTTTTCAAAAATCCGTAGGCCGTCACGTTGCTATTAAGGTTTTGCCGCCGCATCCGGGTTTGAACGAACAATTTATCACCCGTTTTGAATTAGAAGCTAAGACAATTGGTGCGCTACAGCATCCGCACATCCTGCCCCTGTATGATTATGGACGGGAAGATGATATTCTCTATCTCGTCATGGCCTATGTTGATGGCGGTTCGCTAGAAGAGCGAATTAAACAAGGGCCTATGAATGTCCATGACGTTGATAAATTGTTGAAAGAGGTGGCCAGCGCCCTAGATTACGCCCACCGCAAGGGGATTATCCATCGAGATATTAAGCCGGGCAATATCCTTCTCGATGCCGAAGGGCATGCCTTGCTCGCCGATTTTGGCATTGTGAAAATGACCGGCGGAGAGGGCAATCTAACAGGCTCTGGGGTTATTGGCACGCCGGCTTATATGGCGCCAGAGCAAGCGCAGGGCATGGAAATTGATAATCGCGCCGATATTTATGCGCTTGGCGTTGTTGTTTATGAAATGCTCACCAGTCATCAGCCCTATAATGCTGAAACACCGATGAAAATCCTGCTCAAGCATATCAGCGACCCCGTGCCCAATGTTTTGCAAGCGCGCTCTGATTTGCCCTCCGCCTTGGGCGATGTGATGGAACGGGTGCTGGCTAAAGAGCCGCAGGCTCGCTATCAAAGCGCTGTCGAGTTCGCCGAAGATTTTTCGCGTGCTGTTGGTGGGCACGAAACCCGTGCCTCGACCGCGCGTCCCCAAGCGCTATCCGCTACAGCAGTTGCGCCCACCCTTCAACCAACTGGGTCACAACAGCCCGCTACCGTCATTGTGCAATCTTCAACCTGGAATAATCCAGTAGTGTTAATGGCGATGTTTGGCATTATCGCGGTTGTAGTGGTCGTCGTTGCTGTGGTTTTGATGAACGCCAATAATAACCAAGCGCCACCTGCTACTAATCCGCCGCCGGCTACTAACCCACCAGCGGTGGCGACGCCTGTCGCGCAAGAGCCAACGGCTGTTCCACCGACAGATGCGCCGCCCACTTTGCCTCCAGCGCAAACTTTCGGTCAGGTCTCATTTGCTTCGGCCAATAGTCTCGGCGATACGGTGAATGTACAGTTGCAGGAACTCGCCCCAGCCACAAATAATTATGTTGCATGGCTGGTCAATACGGAGAGTGGCGAAAGTTTACAATTAGGCGATGTCACCGTAGATGCTTTGGGCAATGGGGTGTTGAATTATACTGACGCTGAAGGCCGTATGTTGCCCGCTTTATTTAATGCTTTTATCATCACTGATGAAGCTGACAGTGTTGACACACCATCAGGCGAAGAAGCTTACCGCGCTAGCGTGCCCGTGGAATTGGCGCAAGCGCTTTACGCCATATTTGTCGCCAACGATGCAGGCATTAATGGCTCTGGTTTATTAGAGAGCCTCTCTATCGAAGCTAATTTTGCCCATGACCACGCTGGTTTTGCCTTGAGTTCTGCTGAGCGCGGTAGCCTCGGCGGTGTTAAAACACATGGCGAGCATTTGATGAACATCCTCAACGGCGAAGAAGTGGATTATAATGGCAATGGCCGTGGAGAAAATCCCGGTCGTGGCGAAGGCGTTTATAAATTCGTCGATTTAATCAATACTCATGTGTTTAACGCCATTGGCGCTGAAAGTGCCAGTTTGTCGTTACAAGTGAATGCCGAAAATATCCTCATCTGTACTGAGAATATACGCCTTTGGGCAGATGAAGCAAAAGAGAATTTCCAGCCTGCACTTGATGCTACTGAAGATGCGGACGTGACGGCGCTTGCCAGCAATTTAGAGGCCGGTGTTCTCGTGTTGGAACATTTACTCAATGGATTTGATGCGAATGAAAATGGCCGCATTGACCCCACTGAAGGTGAATGCGGCGTCGCCCAAATTGATGAATTCAGCTTATTGGTGAGCGTAATGGACATTGTTGAGAGTGAAGGTGGTGATGAGTAGACGGCTAACCGCGCTTTTAATTGGCGTGATGGTACTGATATTGGCAGCTTGCGGTGGCGGTGGGGGAGACGCCGATCCGTCGTCGTCATCACAAGAAGCGACCGCGCCCCCGTTTGCAGAGGCTGTGACTGAAATCACGCTTGATAACGTCTCTCAAATCCATTATCTAGGGCGCTTAGACCAGCCCGGCACACCCAGTACCATTTTTGCCCATGCCCTCTCGCCAGATGGTATTCATTTGGCTGGCTTGACCAATGACTTATTCATCGAGTGGAATTTAGTCAGTGGCAGGCGGGTATTCACCACTCTGCGTGACCGTGCCCTGTATGTTTACTATACGCCCGACAAAGACCACCTGTTCACCATCGATGATCGCGGCAATTTGCGCTTATTCACTGCTGCACTTGGTGAAGAAGTTGCGTCTTTCCCCGCCCATATTCGCTTTAATGGCGCGCTGGCTTATGCCCCCGATGTTGGCTTATTGGCCATTGGTGGCGAAGGGGGCACGGTGCGCATTTGGGATGTACTGGCACAAGAGAAGCTGGCGGAATTTCCCGCTTTTGCCGTTGCTATAGAGACGATGGCCTTAACCGCAGATGGCGAACGCTTGGCCGTCGCTACCCGTGATGGCTTTGTGCGTTTATGGGATTGGCGCAATGAAACCCAGTTAGCGGAATTAGACCATGAGGGCGCGCGCCCAGACAAAATGGCCTTTTCGCCAGATGGCTCACAGTTAGCGGTGGGTACTGATGCTTATGTGGCGCTATGGTCGGTAGCTGATGGCGAGTTGCAAGTGGCTTTACCCACAGGCGATGGCGGCGTGAGCGAAGTGATGAAGTATTCCCCAGATGGGCGTTTTCTCCTCACGGGTGGCATCCCCGAAAGTATTCTACTTTGGGATACCGCAGAGTACCGCATGGCGGGCGCTTTGCCCAATACAGGCGGCGATAGATTGGGCGCGGCCTTTTCGCCAGATGGCAATTTGCTGCTGACGACGCTTTGGGGCGGGGCGACTGTGTTATGGGATTTGACCACTTTAACCGAGCAGACCGTCAACCGCGCTACGCTAGATGCCCCCTCCCGCCAAGTGATTAATGTCGATTGGACAGCAGATGGGTTCTCCTTGATTTTGATTGATGCTTCTGGTCCCGTCTATGTTTGGGGTATCGGTGAAGTGTTTGAGGCAGAACCATAAAAAAGCCACAATGGTATTCGCGGCTTGAAGTTGGGGCACGTCCTAGCTTAACGCTTAGTATGGAAATGCGATAACCGCACGCTCCATTGCGTCAAAATTCGGCACCGTAATAGTGTATAGCCATATCCCATTTGTCCATGTGAAGGTGATACCATTAGCGGCGCTGGCGTAAAAATAATTAACGCCCCGTTCCTCCTCCACCTGTTGATAATCTGCCAATAGCGCTTCAAGCTGCGCTTTCGGTTTAGCTTGTTCTTCACACGATTTTTTATAGTGAAACGCTGAACATAATGAATATAGAGTTGAATGCCGTTTCAACTTGGAGAACTGTTTAGAAACCTCGATAGAAGGCTCAACAGCGCAAAGCTATGAAGGCGCTATAATGGAATATGAATTGAGAAAGAAGGGGACAATATGCGTTTTTTACAGGCAATTCTTAAATTTTTAGCAGCGCTTTTGGGGCGGCGTGGTGGTGGCTCTCAACCAGCAGCAGATGATCATTGTTCGCTTATCGATATTGATATTCCCGCCGATTACGACATCGACGCCATTCCCGAAGTCAACTCGACTGTAGAAGCGGCGGAACTGATTTTTGCGGCATCGGCAACGGCTGTTTCCGCACAGGACGCCACCCCAGATGCCGCTGCCTCTGCGTTCGATTGTACCGCTACCGTGAAGGCAAATCTTGGGCGCGTTAATATACGTAC
>WGEI01000451.1 GCA_015492875.1 Anaerolineae bacterium
ATATGGGCATCATCATGTTGGCCGTTGCTTTTGCGTTGGCGGCAGTCCTCATCTTCAGCAATGCGGCATGGTGGGTGCGACTGGTGATATTTTTACCGCTGATAGGAGGCTTTGTTGGCCTTTTCCAAGCGCAGGAAAAGACTTGAGTTCATTTAGCGTCGCGCGGTCTGCGCAATATGGATAATGGTGTAGAGCGTATTGAGAATTCGGAGGAGTTGGCGCAAATCCGCCGCCAAGCGCGCAAGGTCATGATTAAATCGGCACTATTTGCCGCAGGGCTAACGCTACTTGTGACCTTAATCCCGCCATTGGGAGGCTAAGCATGGAGAAAGTGCGTTTCGCTTTAGTGCAACTGGCGTGGCCTGATATGCGTGAGCTGATGATGAAGACCTACCATGAATTGGTAGCCGCAGCAGCGCAAGATGGGGCGCAAGTGGTGGGGTTGCCCGAACTTTCAATATCCCCCTACTTTCCCGCCAGGCGTGACCAGCAAGGCTTTCAATGGGCAGAGCCGTTATATGGCGGCACATCTGACCAATTCTTCGGTGAGCTGGCGCGACAATATGGGGTGTATATACTCGGCAGCATTTTCGAGAAAGCTGAAGATGGCTATTGGGATACGGCAACAATCCACAATCCGTCAGGGGCGCTCATCGCATCAACGCGAAAAGTGCATATCCCCAGCGGCGAAGGCTATCACGAAACGGATTTCTTCCAAAGCGCAACCGATTACCCCGTCCACGATATTGGCCTATTTCGGCTGGCTGTGCCAACATGTTACGATCAATGGTTTCCAGAATTAGCGCGGATTTACGCCTTAAACAGGGCAGAATGTATCTTTTACCCAACGGCTATCGGCAGTGAACCCACTGCCCCCGACTTTGACTCGCAAGAAGCTTGGCAAACGGTCATGCGCGGCCATGCGATTGCTAACGGGGTATTCATCGCAGCAGCGAACCGTATTGGCCACGAAAACGATGTAACATTCTATGGCAGCAGCTTCATTTGTGACCCGACGGGATGTATTCTGGCACAGGCCGGGCGCGATACAGCCGAATACATCATCGCCGATTTAGAGCCGCAGACCATGCAACGCTATCGCAACCTCTTCCCCCTATTGCACCAGCGCAAACCCCATACCTATGGCCGCTTAACAGAGGCGGTAAATACCCCACTGCCAGAACGTTGGGATGGCGAATTATAAAGCATTGAACGGGCATAAAGTGCTATTGGACGCTTTATGCCCATTATCTATAATCGGGTTAAGGTGTCATGATATGCGGTGGTCGAGCCATGAAAGTGTGGGTGAGATATTTATTGACATGGGCGGCTATAGGGGGGATGTGGCTAGGGATTGCGGCTTGTACCCCACCACCGGAAGAAGCGCCCCTGCCAACTATCGCCCAATTACCCACCGTCACGCCGACTTATACCCCTACAGGCACGCCAACACCAACGCAGACGCCAACTGCAACGCCAACGATAACATTCACACCAACAGCATCGCCCACGAATACATATACACCGACGTTTACCCCATCGAAAACTTATACCCCTTCCCCAACTTTTACCCCGACAATGACACCTACACCAGAGGGGGACGCTGTAGTCACGGGTGAGTTAGGTGTGAACTTGCGGCAAGGGCCAAGCACGCGCTATGAACCACCAATTACGCTGCTGCCGCCGCAAACACCGCTATATCTTCAAGCAATGACGACAGATGGGGCTTGGTATCAAGTGACAACTAAAGAAGGGCAAAGCGGGTGGGTATTTGGCGAGTTAATCACCTTACATGCGCCTATGCCCGATTTACCTAGAATTTTCGTACCAACACCAACTATTCCCCCAACCACTGTCATCATCGCACCGCCACCTGCCGCAACAATTCCTGTGGCTAATAACCCCAATCCGATACCCAGTAGCAGCGGCATTATCATTCATTCTACCGCGCGCATCCTCTCCATTTACCAAACGGGTTTGGCCAAAGGGAATAACCCGCGCATGTTCGCCAAAGTTGGCGATAGTATTACAGCAAGCCAGCCGTTTATGGTGGGTTTTGGGACGGGAGAGTATACGCTAGGCAGTTACGGATATTTGCAAGACACGCTGAATTATTTTTCAGCATCGGCATATACGCGCGATAGCATTGCAGCGGCTAGCGGGTTCAATGCCGCAGCCATATTTGACCCGATATGGGCGCCAGATGGCTTATGCTTGCCAACTGAAAGCCCGCTCGCCTGTGAATACCGCCTCATCAAGCCATCGGTGGCTGTGATTATGTTCGGCTCAGTTGATGTACAGCTTTATGATGCTAACACATTCCAAAACTATCTCACGCAAGTAGTGAACTATACGGTTGGACAAGGCATTATCCCCGTTTTGACAACATTTCCCAATGGTGGCAGCTATTACCCCACAGAATCAGACACGTTCAATACTGTTATTCGCAGTATAGCCGCCAGCCAACAAATTCCGTTGATTGATTTACGCCCGCAAGCGCTAGCCCTGCCCAATCGTGGTGTAGGACCTGACAATTTTCACCTTTCACATCGTGGGGATACATGGATTATATTAACAGGTGAACAGAATCAATATGGCCTTACATTGCGTAATCTGATGACTTTACAAATGTTGGATATCCTACGCCGAACGCTCGGCATGAACTAAAGGACTTCTCGATGCAAAAAACATATCGCTTCCTGAGTTTTGGGCTTTTGGTGTTAGCCCTTTTCCTGCCTGTCACGGCGCAAGAAACTGGCACATTCTCTGATGGTGAGGTGAGCTATCGCCTTGAGCCATTGGTTGAGGCGAACTTTCCGGTTGCGCTCGCCTTCGCCCCAGATGGTCGATTGTTTTATACGGAAAAGACAACGGGGAATGTACGGCTGGTTATGCCAGACGGCACACGCCAAACCGAGCCGGTCATCACATTGCCAACGGATGCGCTACAAGAGCGCGGTTTGCTTGGCATCGCACTAGACCCCGATTATGAGGATAACGGCTTTATTTGGGTGTACCACACTGCCCCCGGCGACGCGGCGAATTATCCAGAAAACCGTGTCGTGCGTTTCAGAGAGGCCAATGGCGTTGGTAGTGACCCTGAAATCATGCTGCGTATTCCCATTACTAACGGGCAACTTTTGCATAATGGGGGCAATTTGCATTTTGACGCTGATGGCTATCTTTACGTATCGATTGGCGATTATGGCGATACTGTGAATGCGAATGACCTTGAAACGCTACCGGGTAAAATTCATCGCTTTGCTGTTACGGAAAATGGGTTACAACCAGCAGAGGACAATCCTTTTGAGGATAACAGTATCTATGCCTATGGTCTGCGCAACCCCTTTGACTTCACAATCGATAGTGAAACAGGTGCTATCTTCGCCACAGAAAACGGTTTGCATTGTGATGATGAGGTCAATCGCATTCGCGCGGGGTTTGATTATGGCTGGCGAGAGGACTATAGTTGCATCGGGGCGGATACTGTGCCACCGGGTATCAATCTTTATGGTATGCCGCTACTGTCTTATACCCCAGCGATTGCCCCTACGGGGATAGTGGTTTATCGCCACGAGGCCGTTCCTGAGTGGCAAGGGGAATTATTTTTCTGCTCATGGAATACGGGTATCTTGCGGCGGGTGACGCTTAACGAACGGCAATCGCGCGTTGAAGAGGTGCGTGAGCTAGATTTGGGCGAAGCGGGTTGTAAGATTGACATTGAGGTTGCGCCTGATGGCTCAATTTACTTCATCGATGTGATTGAAGGAACGAGTATCATCTACCGCTTAACTCCACTCAACGAGTGAGCGCAAAGCCCCGACACTTGGTCGGGGGCTTTTTTTGACAGACTGTCGCATTGTGACGTATATTCTAAGCAAAAATAAGGTGGCGTGGGGTATCCACCTAAATATTACCCGAATTAGATATTAGAACAGGATGGTTTTATGACAGTCAAAACAACGGATCGCCGCCGTTGGTGGCGCTGGATTATCGGTATTCCTATTCTTTTCGGTTGTATCGTCTTCACCGCATTTGCCTTTTTACCGGTCCCCGAAGACCCGATTATCCCACTTAATGAACAAGGTGGCGGCGCACGACAAGACCGCGGAGCAACAACAGGCTTGCAAGCAGAATGGCCAGAGCTGCCACCAGTAAACCCGCAGCAGGCGGCACTGGGGCGTTATCTGTTTTATGACCCTATTTTGTCTGTGAACAACGATATGTCGTGCGCAACTTGCCACCATCCCGATTTGGGCTTTACGGATGGCCAACCTTTAGCAACTGGCTCGCATGGCGAGGATTTACGGCGTAACGCACCAACCCTGTGGAATGTGGCTTATGCCACTAGCCTCTTCTGGGATGGACGTGCCAGCTCATTGGAAGAACAAATGCTTGTACCACTCACCTCTGAGAATGAGATGGGGGCAGATTTAGGTGAGTTGATTGAAGAGTTAAAAGCGATACCGGAATATGTTGAATTATTTAATGCGGCATTTGAAGACGGCATCACTGTGGAAAATATCTCCCATGCTATTGCTGCATTCGAGCGCACTCTTATCAGCAATAACTCCCCCTTCGACCGTTTCGCGGCGGGTGATTTCAATGCACTGACGCCAGCGCAACGTCGCGGGTTTGATGTTTTTCGTAGTGCAAAAACACGCTGTTTTGAATGTCATGCTTGGCCAACTTTCTCACATAATACGTTCCATGTGTTAGGTGTGCCCGATGTTGACCCCGATAATCCCGATTTAGGCCGTGTGGAAGTGTTGAATGCAGCAGATGCAGAGCGCGCCTTCCGCACGCCAATGCTGCGCAACATCGCCCTAACCGCGCCTTATATGCATAATGGCGTTTTTGAAACCTTAGAGGAAGTGGTCGACTTTTACGAACAAGGGGGCGGTCCAGCTTTTGGCCTAGATATTAAGGTTGATGAAAAAATACGCGGCTTTGATTTAACGGAACAAG
>WGEI01000452.1 GCA_015492875.1 Anaerolineae bacterium
CTTCCATATGTGGACGCCTGACGTTTATGAAGGCGCGCCAACACCTGTAACGGCTTTCATGAGCGTGGGCGCAAAAATTGGCGGTTTTGCGGCGTTGTTGCGCATCTTTGCCGTCGCCCTGCCCACATTGATTATTGGCAACAATGCTGACGCAGCCGCATGGCAACAAACGCTATGGATTATCGCTGCCGCTACGCTCATTCTTGGTAATGTAGTCGCTATCGCCCAGCGTAATATCAAGCGCCTGCTCGCCTATTCTTCAATTTCACATGCAGGCTATATCCTGATGGCAGTTGCAGCGGCAGGAACGGCAGGCGTTGGCGAAATTGCCATTCGTGGCGCGCTGGTGTATTTGCTGGCGTATATGTTTACCAATTTGGGCGCGTTTGCAATAGCGATTGCGGTAGAAAAAGATGATGGCAGCGGCACAGACCTTGAAGACTTCGTCGGTCTAAGCCGTACCCGCCCAGCGTTGGCGCTAGCGATGGCGTTCTTCATGTTAAGTCTCATCGGCATCCCCCTAACGGGCGGCTTCATCGGCAAGTTGCTGGTTTTCCAAGCCAGTTTAGAGGCTGGATTATTGCCGTTAGTGATTATCGCCATCATCACCAGCGTCATCAGCGCATTCTACTATGCGCGGGTCATTGTCAATATGTACCTGCGTGAGGGCGAAGGCGCTGAAGCACCAGCGGTATCATCCTATCTCAACTGGGCAATTTACGCGATGGCGGCAGGCACATTTATTTTAGGTGTCTTCCCACCGCTGGTGACTAACCTCACCGATATGGTGACGCTGGTTGCTATGTTGCCCTGAGAAAAACAGACTCAACTTTACGGGGCTGCTCGTTGGGGCAGCCCTTTTTATTATGAGAGCGCGCTATGCAACGAGACCAACGTGACGGCATTCTGTTAATTTTAGCGGCATCGCTGGGCTATGGCCTGCTGCCTGTACTGGGGAAAAGCCTGACCCGCATACCAGAGTTAGACCCCATTGATATTGTGGTGTGGCGTTTCATCTTTGCGACGCCAATTATTTGGTTGGGAATGAGCATTTTTCGCGCGCCAACATCTCCCAAACCTTTGCCGCGCGGCAAGTTGTTATTGTTAGGGGTGTTTTTCTCGCTAGCGCCGCTCACTGCTTTTTTCGGTTTCGATACGGCTTTACCCGCAAGCACGTATACGGTTCTATTCTTCTCCTATCCGGCGTTCGTAGCCTTGTTCTCTATGTTCAGTGGAGAACGGCCTACCATGATTATTTGGGGAGCGCTTGGGCTAACGACATTAGGCGTCATTCTCACCGTGCCAGATTTCAGCAACATTGACGGGACAGGCATTGATCACTTGCAACAGAGCTTATGGCTGGGCATTGGGTTAGCCATAGCCAATGCTATTGTCGTCGCTATCTATTTCATCACTATTGGGAGGCTACTACGGGGATATCGAGTTGCGGCAAGAGCGAGCGTCTGGACTATCAGCGGAACGCTAGTGGTGGCATTGGGGCTGGCGTTAGTGCGCGGTTTGAGAACGCCACCTGATATGACGACATGGGCTAATTTAGTGCTTTTAGGCGGATTTTGTACTGCGATGCCTATTTTGTTCACTATGCTCGGCATACAAAAATTAGGCGCAGCGCGGGCGGCCATTATCAGTACGATTGAGCCATTCTTAGCTATCATACTCGCAATGATGATACTCGGAGAGGTTTTTGCACCAATTCAATGGTTGGGTGGTGGCTGTATTATCATGAGCATTCTCATACTTGAATGGCATCATTGGCGACAAACACAACGAACAGGCTGAACCAGCCCCCTATAAAATGGGGTGGGGAAATTAAAAGAAAAGACGTAGGATATGGAAAAAAGCCGAAAAAGCTAGCGATGAAAAAGAAACGCAATATCCTCAGCGATGACATGCGGCTACGCCTCCTCCATAACCGTCGTGGGCGGCTAACCACCCAGCAATGGCTCGCCCTAGTCACCGAGCCATTAGTACCAATCCTGCTCTTAATCGCGCCTGCTATTCTGATATTCGGCCCAAGATTAGCGGCAATGGCGCGCCTTTTGCCATTTTTACTGCTGCTTGGTGTCATCCTGCTAGGCGCGATGCTCATCACCCGTGCCCGTCGCTATGCGCGTAAGCCGCTACATTTTGCTGTCCTGTATGCAGAAAAAGACGGCGCCACAATATGGCAATTTTGGAAGCGCCCAACATTGCAAACCCGCTCTGGCATTGCTCTCAAGTTCAACAAAAGCATTGCGCCCCCGCTAAAAATTCAGCAGGGGCAAACGTATATTGCCTATTTCCTTGTTGATAGCGACAGGTATATATTGCTCAGCATAGCACCAGCCGAACACCCCGACGCAGAGTTATGGTATCCTGCCAATGCTTTCGCTAAACGGCAAGGCGAGGTGTTTGATTAGGCGCTATGCGAGAGCTTGCCCGTGAGCATAAAGCGGGTTTCTGGGGCGGAAAGCTCATCGTAAATATCGTCCGATAGCTCTAATTGCGCCAAAGCCGTTTCTAAAAGCGCGCTGATGTGGCTAATAAGTTGGCGGTCATCATCGAGGCTTAAGCCGGCCATAATAGTTTTGACGTGTTCTCGTTCAAGGCCAACTTGTAGCAACAGTTCAATCGTTTTAGGCGGTAGGTATAAAAGACCATCACGGAAAAAAGGCGCATAACGTTTGGGTTCCTTGGTCAACATGGCTTTACCTCTATCATCCTTATAC
>WGEI01000453.1 GCA_015492875.1 Anaerolineae bacterium
CAGCAGATGCGATATTCGTCGGCGGCGTCCCCGATGGCCACAGCACGGCATACCGAGATGAACTCATGGCTCTTGTAGATAAATTGGGGATTGCCGAAAATACATATTTCGTTGGTAGCCAAAATAGGGCGAGTGTGCGGGATTATTACCAACGCGCAACGCTTGCGGTCAATCTCAGCCCTATAGGGCTTTTTGACAAAGCGCCATTAGAAGGCATGGCCTGCGGCGTTCCAACTATCGTCACCAACCCCGCCTTTGAACCCGTACTAGGGCAACATAAAGCACTCTTGACGATTCCCACTACTGACGACCATGAAGCACTGCATGAGCGCTTGAAAACGCTGCTCGCTTTATCACCAGAAGAGCGTGAAAATATCGGGCGAGAGTTACGCGAAGGCGTTTTGCAACACCACAGCCTGCAACAGCTTGCCCGCCGTTTAGTCCATGTGCTAAAAACAGGGGAGCTTCCATAGCGCGGTGTTTTCTCTTAATCCTACAGCGCTTTTGGGGTATACTGCATCCCGTTAGGTCAAAAATCATAAGGTGTACTGTATGGAATATGTCCCCATCATGGTGGTTGGCTTCGCCACGGCATTGGGATTAACACCCGTTTCGCGCCAAATTGCTATGCGCCTCGGTGTTGTCGATAAGCCCAACCAGCGCAAAATACACATAGACCATAAACCGATGATGGGCGGATTGGCCATTTACGTGGGTTTCTTGCTGGCATTTTGGCTATTCAGCCCGCCGCAATATTTGGCCGAGTTCGGTGCGCTGGTGATTGGGGCGACAGTGCTGGCTATCACCGGGCTGGTGGACGACCGCTATAGCCTCAGCGTTGGCGTGCGACTGGTGGCGATGGTAGGCGCGGCGTTCGTGTTAATTGCAGTGGGCATACAGGTACACCTTTTCGGAACACCATTACTAGATTGGCCTATCACAATTATCTGGGTTGTCGCGCTCACCAATGCAACCAACTTTTTAGATAACATGGATGGCCTCTCTGCGGGATTGGCCGCTATTTCGGCGGGCTTTTTCATGGTCATTGCGCTCATGGCTGGGCAAACGCTTGTCAGCAGCTTAGCGGCAGCCCTTTTCGGCAGCGCCGTGGGCTTTCTCATCTATAACTTCAACCCGGCAAGTACATTCATGGGCGATATGGGCGCGTTAGTGTTGGGGTTCATTTTGGCCGTGTTGGGCATCAAACTGGAATTTGGCGCGCAACCGCTGGGCGTTACTTGGATGGTCCCGATTTTGGTGTTGGCAGTGATTATTTTTGACATCAATTTAGTGATATTCACGCGCATATTAGAAGGGCGCTCGCCCTTTCAAGCGGGGAAAGACCACACATCGCACCGCCTGATGAGTCTTGGCTTCAGCCAACGGAAAACCCTATTTATCATGTACACTATCGCTATTCTATACGGCAGTATTGGACTGGTTGTCAGCGCTGCCCCGCCGCGCATTGCGCTGGCCATTGGCTTATTTGCTTTGGCGGTATTGGCGGGGTTGTTTGTGTTGATGTTCTATATTCGCCGCCGCTATCAGCTATAATAAGTGCCCATTTCGATACAGAGTGAAGGCTTGCTGCGATGATGGATAGTTCAACACCCATTCGAGCCGCTGATATTGTCAATAGTCCCGAAACGCTTCAAACACTAGAAGAGCGTTATATCATCATCTACGATTCATCATGGGGCGGCACGTTCCGCAATATGATTAAAGCGATTAACATACTCGACCAGCACGGCTGGGAGACCAAAAGCATTGCCCACAGTCAAGGGGTGATGTATGCATTGGTTGAGCGCCTAAAAGACCGCTCATAGGAGGATAAGCCACTTTATGCCACAAACATACGTTGTCACCGGCGGCGCTGGATTTATCGGCTCGCATATAGCAGAGCGCCTTTTACAAGATGGCCACACGGTTCATGTAATTGATAATCTGCTCACTGGCAGACAAGCGAACTTGAGCTATCTCCAGCAACTCGATGGCGCTGGTGAGCGGCTACACATTCACAATATCAGCATCACAGATTTAGAGGCGCTTCGCCCGATATTCGAGGGCGTGGATACAATTTTTCATGAAGCGGCGCTCCCCTCTGTACCGCGCAGCGTCAGCAACCCGCTAGAGACGCACCAACACTGCGTTACGGGCACGCTGAATGTACTGGTGGCGGCGCGTGATAGTGGCGTGCGACGTGTGGTTTACGCGGCCTCGTCTTCTGCTTATGGCGAGATTGAAGGGGACTATAAAGTGGAAGACATGCCCCCCGCACCAATTTCCCCCTATGGCGCGGCAAAGTTGGCTGGCGAATACTATTGCCAAGTGTTTTACGAAACTTACGGGCTGGAAACTGTATGCTTGCGTTATTTCAATGTGTTTGGCCCCCGTCAAGACCCAACATCACAATACGCCGCAGTCATTCCGCTGTTCATCACAGCGATGCTTGATGGAAAACAGCCAACTATTTATGGTGATGGCCAGCAAACGCGCGACTTCACCTATATCGATAATGTCATACACGGCAATTTATTGGCCGCCGAAGCCCCCGCCGCAGCCGGTGAAGTGATTAATTTGGCAACGGGCGGGCAAGTGAGCATCTTAGAACTAGTCGATAAAATCAATGGCCTGCTGGGTACACAGTTTGAGCCAATCCATACCGAGCCGCGTAAAGGGGATATTAAGCATTCACGGGCAGGCATTGAAAAAGCGCGAAAACTGTTGAACTTTGCGCCTGTGGTGGATTTCGATACAGGGTTGGCGCGTACTGTCACATGGTATCAGGAGAGAAGTTGATGCGTGTTTTGCATCTGATAAAAGTAACAGGAATTGCAGGGGCAGAGCGCCATTTACTGATGCTTCTGAGCGCCTTACGTGCCCGCGAAGTTGATGCGCGCCTTGTGCTGTTAGTGGAGCGCAATAATCCAGTCGATGCAATGGTCGCCGAGGCAGAAAAGCGCAATATCCCAGTAGAACGAGTAACGATATATGGTCACCGTGATATTTTACTGCCGTTGCGCTTGCGCAGTGTCATTCGCCGCCATAAACCCGACATCGTTCACACTCATCTACTCCATGCCGATATGTATGGCATCCCTGCGGCTAAGCTGGCTGGCGTGAAAACCGTCATCACTAGCCGTCATGATAATGCTGACTTCCGCACACATGGAAACATCCGCTTCATCAACCGTAGCCTGTGGCCAATGGTAAGCGCCGCCATAGCTATTTCTGACACCACACGTAAATTTATGATCGAAATAGAAGGTGCTCCAGCCGAAAAAGTACACACCATTCACTATGGCATGGAACACACCCCGACTACCGATGACGCTATACGGCAAGCACGGCAGCAACTACGACACACGCTTGGTATAGATAAAGAAACTTCCATAGTGGGTATGGTTGG
>WGEI01000454.1 GCA_015492875.1 Anaerolineae bacterium
CTTCAAGGATATTGAGCGCCTGCGCCGTATTCTGAACGACGCCGAACGCCCGGTACAGATTATTTTCGCTGGTAAGGCGCATCCCCATGACGCCGAAGGTAAAGAACTCATTCGCCAAATCGTCCAACTTTCCCAAACTGAAGAATTCCGCCATTCGCTGGTATTCATCGAAAACTACGATATGAATGTGGCGCGCTATATGGTGCAGGGAGTGGATGTTTGGCTGAATAATCCACGCCGCCCAAAGGAAGCGAGCGGCACCAGCGGCATGAAGGTTATTTATAACGGCGGCTTGAATTGCAGCATTCTCGATGGCTGGTGGGCGGAGGCGTATAGCCCTGAAGTTGGTTGGGCGATTGGCAATGGTGAGCAGTATGAAGAGCCTGAATGGGAACATCAAGACTATATCGAAAGTCACGCGCTCTACAATTTACTAGAGCACGATATTGTGCCGCTCTTCTACCACCGCGACCGCAACGGCCTGCCCCGTGAATGGATTGCTAAAGTCAAAGCATCGCTACGCACCTTAGCGCCATACTTCAGCACCCATCGTATGGTACAAGAGTATATGGATGACTACTATTGGCCAACCTTTGAGCGCATTTATGAAATGACCGTGCCAGATTTTGAAAAAGCGCTCACCTTCAACGCCTGGCAAGAACGTATCGAAGCTCAATGGCCGCAGATTCAAGTCAAACAGGTGAATGTGCCTGCAGAGGAAGTACCTGTAGGCAGTGAACTCACGGTTGAGGCTATTGTCGATTTGGGCGCGTTACGCCCAGAAGATGTATGCGTGCAGCTATACTATGGCACGCTAGACCGCCATGCTGAGATTGAACACGGCGAAGCAATTGATATGGAGTCAATCGGCATGGAAGACGGCTTATATACCTATCGCGCAACAATCCGCTGTGCGACGAGTGGCAATCAAGGCATTTCCGTGCGGGTAATGCCCTATCACCCATACTTGCATACCCCATTCCAACCCGGTTTAATTACTTGGGCATAAGCGCGTGCAAAACAACAAAAAACGGGTGACCGAATGTGGTCACCCGTTTGCACTTTCAGAAAATCTCATTTAATCACGGAGTAAGCGGGGTAAATCGCGCAGCTTAAACGGATTGCCAGAGAGCAAGGTTTGCACGCGGAAGAAGCGCCCCGCTAACCACATCATTCCCAGTGCTGCCGCCGCCAAAAGGACGATACTGAGGATAATTTCAAGTAGTCCAACAGCCCTTAACGTCAGGCGCATAATCATGGATAGCGGTGAAGTCAAGGGGAAGTAACTGAAAATCTGCACGAGGATGTGGTTGGGCTGATTGATGAATAGCTCGAAGAAGTAGAATGGCAAGATAGACGGTATGACGAAAATGGTCACATACTGTGGTCCTTCTTGCATGGATGAGCTAATCGCCCCAATCATCCCAAATATCGCTGCGAAGAGCAAATAGCCCAGAACAAAGTAAATGATCATCATGGGTAGCATCTCTACAGGGAAGACAATGCTAGGCAGTACGGTAAGGGCAAACGCGGGTAAGCGCATGGCAAGCTGTAGCAAGAAAAACATCGACGCTATCCAGACGACGACTTGAACGATACCCACGATACTCAGGGCGAATATCTTCCCCATCAACAGCTCAACGGGGCGCATGGTTGAAATGAGTATCTCAATCAGCCGATTCTCTTTTTCCTCGATGACCGTTTGCATGAGATAGGCATTGGTCATGAAGATGCTGGTGATGAAGACCATAGTGAAAGCGTAGATGGCTACAAAATCGGCATCTTCATTCTGGGCTTCTCCACGTTGGATATTCACTTCTTCCTGCACGGAAGGTTGGCGCAAGCGAAATGCGACATCGGGCGGCAAATCCTCAGTTAAAGTGGCATAAAATAGCTGCTCAACCACCCCCGGCGCCATACGGGAGAAATCGAATGTCGGCACGTATTCAGTGACATCACCCGTTTCTAGAAAATCTGGCGCAATAACGAAAAGGGCATCTATCTCGCCATTTTCTAAAGCCTCTTTGCCCGTCTCGGCATCAGCGTAGGGGATGAAATAGCCAGAAAGCGCTTCGGGCAATTCTGCAAATAGCCCCGACTCATCGACATAGCCAGCCACGCTAATGCCACGGAAGTCGAACTCTGGCGTGCTAGTATCGTCGTTATTGTTAGCAACGAGAAACTGGTAACCCAAGAGCAGCACAAGCACTATGGCGGGTATGCCAAAGGTGACAAACAAATACCCTTTACGCAACAAGTTGCGACGCAGCTCGAAAAACACCACTTGCAGCATACGACGGGTCATTGCACCACCTCTTTCTGTTCACGTTGCCCATTACCAGTTGACGTCACGCCAATTTCTAGCCTGCCAAACATCGCGCGGAAAATATCGCCAGCACGTGGCCGAGAGCCATATAGCAAAACAGCCCAACGGAAAACGCGCGCCGATAGCCAAGTGATCAACACCGTTGTTACAGCGAGCAGCGCATAACTCAACAACAATTGCTCCAGCGGCAATGTACCAAAGCTCATGCGCATAATCGCCGCAATGGGGGCAGTGATGGGCACGAGGGTCAATATCACTGGCACAGCGCCCTGTGGATTGGTCATGAACTCCATAATGAAGAAATAGGGTATGACCATAATTAACGACAGGATGCCCGCATATTGGCGGCTTTCTTGCTCGGATGCCGAAACCGCGCCGATGCCTGCCATGACGCTAGCTAGCAGGAAATAGCTCAGGATGAAGTAGGTAATCATAATCACCAGCATATCGGGCTGGATGGTTATATTGGTGAAAATCTCCAACCCAACACCAGCGCCAATGCTTAAAACCACCAAGCCAGCGCCAATCCAGATAAGTAACTGGGTTAGCCCTAATGACCCCAAGCCAATTAACTTGCCTACGAGCAGTTGAAAAGGTGTCACACTGGTAATTAGCAGTTCCATGATGCGGTTGGTCTTCTCTTCAACTACACCAGCCATCAAGAAGCTGCCTGAAATTTGAACCCCCATCATAAACACCATCAGAAAAACCACAGGCAGCATAAAAGCTGCGAAGAAAATGCTGTTACCAGACGCTTCTCGTCCTGTGTCCATGATGAAATAGGTGAGATTCACAGGATTAGCAAAGCGCTCTGTTGGGATGTTTGATGGGAGGGAGAGCGATACGCGCAAGTTCGCCAGTAGATAAGCATCTATTGCTTCTGAAAGCTCCTCTGAAGCAGCGCCGGGTGAATATATGGTGACCTTTCCCGTTGTCAGATAGTCTTCAGAAACAACAAAATAAGCGCCTATTTCCTCAGCCTCTAAAGCCTCCTGTGCTAACACCTCACCGTCAAATGGCATGAAAACATCTGGCTTTTCTATCGCTTCAGCTAAAACGCCAGAATAGTCAACGTAGCCAACGCTACCCAACTCTTCTAGCGTTGTTTCTGTTGCTGCCTGAAGTGCAAAGATGATGACCATCAGCGCAATCACGATGAATGGCACACCAAAAGCAGCGAACAGAAAGCTTTTGCGCTTCAAGTTGGATAGATACTCATGCTTGGCGATTTGAATGATTTTCTTCATCGCATCGCCTCCTCATAGGTTTGTTGCACGTTCTCAACGTAAGCATTTCCGCTAACAACCCGCACGAAAATTTCATCAAGGCTGGGTATGGCACGTTCGAAGCGGGTGATACGATAAGCATCATTCTGAGCAATGGCAGCTAGCACATCATCTACTTGAACATCTGGTTTCAGATAAAGTTTTATACCTGCGCGGCCATTACTCTTAACCGAAGCGACGCCGGGCAAAGCACTCCAGTCACCTTCCCCATCAACAATGATGGCATGTTCTGCATATTGCGCCCGTATGTCGTCAACTTCGCCATAAAGCTTTTGCTGGCCTTTATCAATCATAAGCATTCTATCGGCCAGCTCTTCTACTTGGTTCATTTGGTGTGTACTCATGACAATTGCCACACCCTGATTGCGCATTTTCAAAAGCAAATCACGAATAACCAGGCGGTTCAGTGGGTCTAGGCCAGAGAATGGCTCATCAATGATGATAAGCTCTGGGTTATGCAATACTGTCACGGCGAATTGCACTTTCTGCTGCATACCCTTGCTCAATTCTTGCACTTTGCTATTTGCATGGTCGGGGAGGTCTAATTCTTCCAGAAGGGCTAAAGCACGGCGGCGGGCCTCCGAAGCACGCATACCTTTCAGCGTACCAAGGTAGACCATCATATCAATCACGCGGATATTTCGATATAGGCCGCGCTCTTCTGGAAGGTAACCAATGCGGTCTTTTTTCTTTTCGGTAATAGGGCCACCCAATACGGCAATCTGGCCACTATTGGGGCGCAAAATATCCAATATCATGCGGATCGTGGTACTTTTACCAGCGCCATTTGGGCCAAGTAGGGCGAAAATCTCCCCGCCATAAACATCGAAACTTAATTCATCAACAGCAAGAAAGTCTCCAAAGCGTTTGATTACTTTATCAACACT
The DNA here is from genome assembly GCA_015492875.1 of Anaerolineae bacterium. Classification (GTDB taxonomy): domain Bacteria; phylum Chloroflexota; class Anaerolineae; order Aggregatilineales; family Phototrophicaceae; genus S146-30. Next base: position 4,500 of record WGEI01000454.1, read on the forward strand.
GATTGCAACCGATGACATTGTTCCCACCTCATTTCTATTGTTCGCCAATCGAAGCCATTATAAGCCATGAAAATCTGGCCATCACCCCCTACAAATTAGGGGAGTATAAGAGCTTACAAAGAAATTGGCTGCGACATTTCGGCTTCATGACTTAACAAGTGACGATCCTATATGCTATTATGAATACGAAAATTAGCACTGAAAGGTCGCTAAAAACGTGTGGGGACAGGTTGCGCGGGGCAAAACTGTAGTGGTAAACTGAATCCGGTACGTAATTTCAACATCTTAAGCGTTATGGTGATATAAAGCGGGTATGATGATACTAGGCAACAATGTTTAGGGGCACCATTGAAAACAAACGGTAAAGTTATCATGGTTTTATACTCAAACGCGCGAAAGCCGCGCTCACATCAGAACGCAGAAAGGAGGCAAGCGCGTTTGCTCACGCTGAGTGGGTGCTAGCGCTGGTTTCTATGACAAAGAACATCCTAGTAGTTGATGATGAAATAGGCGCTCTGACCTTAATTGGTATCATGCTAGAACGCGGCGGATTCCAAGTATTAAAGGCAAAAGATGCGGAATCGGCCTTGGCCGTATTAGAGGAGCAAACGCCAGATTTAATTATTCTGGACGTTATGATGCCCGGTAAAGCCGACGGTATAGATTTATGCGCAATGATTCGTAAACGTGCAGAAACGGCGGAGACGCCAATTCTCATTCTCTCTGCACGCGGCGATGCCGAAAGTGTTATGCGGGGCATGGAAGCTGGCGCTAATGACTACTTACCCAAACCTATTCTGCACCATGACCTAGTAGCCAAAGTTCGCTCTATGCTTGCAGAAACGCCAGAACATTAAGGGTCAGCCCAATACAAATAAAGAGTCAAGAATCTGCCACTCTTAAGCGTGGTTTGTTTTGCATATTATAAAGGCCGCCCAAACGCTGAGCGGCTTTTTGTTTTTTACCCACCATATAAAACGCGATAAATGCTATAGAAACTATATATCCCCTGTACGTACCCGCGTGTCGAGTCTATTGTGATGGTTGTGATAAAGGCATCGGGGTCATCGCCAGCAATAGACAGCCATTGAGAAGCACGACCAGGCCCAGCATTATAAGCCGCTAATGCTGCGGGCACGTTGCCGTTAAAAAGCTGTAACTGCTCTTGCAGGTAATAAGCGCCGAACTCAATTGCTGCATAGGGACGGAATAAATCACTATGCTGGTAGTTTGGCCAATTCAGTTGTTCTGCAATATAGTCGCCTGTAGAGGGGATAACTTGCATTAAGCCCTTTTCGCCAGCGGCGGCAGTGGCGTAAGCATCAAACAGGCTCTCACGGCGAATAAGTGATAGCACTAATAGTGGGTCAGTCCCCCAGCGTGCTTGAATATCAAGAATGACATCCAAATAGTATGCGGGATAGCGCATACGGGCAATATATGGCGGCGCTTGTAAAGTAGTGACACCTGCAATTTTTATGACATCTGCCGCGGCAACAATTGAGGGCATATAAGCACCAATACTGCGGAAGTAAATAGCTAATTGATAGGCAGAGAGGGCATCATTTTGCTGGCGCAAATTATCCAGCAGGGTGGTAAATTCTTCTTCTGCATCATTATATGCACCCACTGCCCAAAGCTCTCGCCCACGCACAAGGTGCGGGTTTGCTTCTAATTGTGGAGAAAGCACCCAAAGTGCCCCATCTTGTTGAATGTCAAATGTGGCACGCAACCAATCTTCCGCTTGTTGTAACTCTGCCGCCTCGTCAAATTGGAAACGGTAGTTCGCTGGCGCTTGGAAGGGCTGAACCCCATTACGAATATCGGCAGCACGCACGGCATAGTAGCTTTCGGGCGCGGCTTGAATTGCACTGGCGAAAGCACTATCCGCTGTGGCGCTATCTCCCCGAAGCATCGCCAAACGCCCCACCCAGAAATAGGCAGCGGCTTGGTCTTCACCGATTGTGTTAGCGGCTAAACGGGCATAGAGATATTCGGCTACAGCGGGAAAACCACCGCTATAGGCAGCGGAGGCCGCAATGAATAAGCCACTGTTTGCTTGATCGGTTGTCGGGTAGGCATCTGCTAAACGCAGGAAGACTTCACGAGAAGTTTCGCCATCCCCTTGTGTGCTATAGAGGTAGCCAGCACGCCAAAGGGCTTCCGCCGCCTGTGGCAAATAGCCGTAGTTATCAGCGATGAACGTATAGTGGCGAATGGCGCTAGGAATATCGCCCGATAAGAAGTAAGTACGCCCTTGTTCTAGCAAGGCTTCGCCAAAAAGCGGGTCTAATGGAAACTGTTCAATAATCGTCTGGAAGGCGACTAATGCTGCGGAAAAGTTGCCGATTTCACGGTAGGCACGGCCTAGCAAGAGGTAGAGGCGCGGGGGGATAGCCGCTGCCAGATATTGGGTTGTGTAAGCATTAAAGGCATTGATGGCAGTTTGATAATCGCCATAAACAAATGCCACTTGTCCACGCTGATAATCATCGAGGTCTACACCATGCTGTTCTAGGATTTGCATGGCTAAATAGGCCGAAGCTGTTTCGCTATAATCGTTAAAAACGCGGGCAGCGCGTGCCAACCCATTTTCTGTATCGCCACTATCCAATAGCGTTTGGGCGGCTTCTAGCTCAATGCTGGCGCGGTATGGCGCATTTTTAGCAACAGCGAGAATAGCATCGTACTGAGCAATTGCTTGGGTATATAAGCCAGCAGAGCGTAGAATTTGGGCGACCTTCTCACGCAAGATGAGTTGGGGGACAAGGCTACGATTGGCAGCAAGCGCGCGATCATAATCTTGCAAGGCCGCGTCGAATTGCCCTAGTGCTAAACGGGCATCGGCAATGCGTTCATATACATAACTATCGATAATGCCAGCGCGTAAAGAGAGATACTGTTGAAAATCAGCGATTGCTTCATCCCAAAGCGAAAGGCCAAGATAGGCATCAGCGCGCAAGAAGTACGCCCATGCCACGCGCCCATCAGAAGGGAATTGCTGGATAAATGCTGTTAATGCCGTAACGGTTTCATCAAATAGCCCCTCGCGTAGAGCAGCTTGGCCTAAGCCAAAAGCCGCCGCAGCACGTGCTGTTCGTGGGGCGGCCTCCCCCTGCCCTAACACTTGTTGGTAAAGCGCAACTGCGTTTTCATAACGCCCATTGAGCATATCACGCTCGGCCTGTTGGAGGGCAAGGTTGGCATCAATAGACGGGGTTGGTGGAAC
>WGEI01000455.1 GCA_015492875.1 Anaerolineae bacterium
AATGGGGCGGGGAAGCGCCGAACGCTATCGAAAATGAGCCAGTCCGCAGCGAGATTCCCACCTTGTTGCTCGCAGGGGAATTTGACCCCGTCACACCGCCATCATGGGCAGAGCAAACCGCCGAAATGTTGCCCAATAGCTTCATGTATACTGTCAATGGCATTGGACATGGTGTCATCCGTTCCAACACCTGCGCCTTACGTATCGCGCTCGATTTCCTCGATGACCCCACCTCTGCACCAGATACCTCCTGCCTCGCAGAGCAACCCGCGCCGGACTTTAATCTTCCCGATGAACCGCGATAGGACGATAATAAGGGCTGGCTACTGAACCAGCCCTTTTCATTTGTCTATGCCTTAATGTGACTTATGTCACTTTACATCGGGTAAAATGTGGTTTACTGGAAGGAGTGATGCCATGATTTAACATAAGGCAGGTTTTGTGGTTCATCCAAGAACATTACAAAATATCCCTATTTTTGGAAAGCTATCTGGCGAAGCCTTAGCGTATTTAGCCGCTGCGGCAGTCGTGCGCACCTTTCCCGCACGCCATACTTTCTTTAAGCAGGGCGACGTGCCTTCGGGCTTATATGCCTTGCAGCGCGGGCAGGTGAAGCTCTTCCGCCAATCGCGCGAGCGCATGCAAATTTTGGCCTTGCTCGTGCCGCCAGAGTGCTTTGGTGCGGAATCGTTACCCAATGACACCCCTTGCCCCTATAGCGCCACCGCGCTCACCCCGATTACTGCCCTGTATATCCCGCCCGACGCGCTTCAATCCATTATGCGAGAGTATCCCGTGCTTCAACAGGTATTACTCGCCCTGATTACTGGCCGCCTCAAGCAATTTGTTGCGCTGGTACATACTCTCGCCTTCCACGATGTGGCATCGCGCTTGGCAAAGCTCTTGCTTGTGTTGGCTGAATATGGCGGCGAAGAAACTGATGAGGGCTTATGTATCGAACGTGTACTGTCTCAGCAAGAGATGGCCGCTATGGTGGGCACAGCGCGTGAAGTCATCGCCCGAACCTTGAAAAAGATGGAAGCGGATGGGTTATTACACTATACCCGCAAGAAAATCTACCTCCATAATATCCCCGCTTTAGAAATGCTTGCAGCCCAAGAAGCCCGCTAATTTTTTCACATTCCCCCGCTTTTTTGTGACTTGGGTCACACCAACATAGGTCTGTTTGCTAGATGATAGAAGTGTATCTTGCGCTAATCTGCATAAATTGGCGCGGTTAGAGACATAAGGAGTTAGATTGACCGATGTCATCAAAACGGTTTTTCCAATCTAAGTTGTTCCTCTTCGTTGCAGTAGCTGTGCTGGCTGCTGCGCTTGTGGTTGTCATCGGCCCTAAGGCTGATACCAGCGCCCAAGGCGACCCGCTCGACTGGCAAACCATTGCCGAAGAGCGTGGCCTCACCGATGCCGACCTCCGCGCTGCTGTCATGACCTACATGCCCAGTGGCCAACTTGATGAATACGTCATGTTTGCCTCTGGCGGTCATAGCGGCCAAGTTTTCGCTATTGGCCTGCCATCAATGCGCTTGTTGCGCACCATCGCGGTCTTCACTCCAGAACCGTGGCAGGGTTATGGTTATGGTGCTGGTGAAGAAGTTCTCGCCGGTGGTAATATGCTCGATGGGCAAGAAGTGCGCTGGGCAGATACACACCATCCAGCCCTAAGCGAGACCAATGGCGACTATGACGGCCAATGGCTCTTCATTAACGATAAAGCCAATGCCCGTGTCGCGGTCATCGACCTGCGCGACTTCGAAACCAAACAAATCGTCAAGAACCCGCTGTACCTCAATGACCATGGCGGCACCAAAGTAACCCCCAATACCGAATACATCATTGAACCGGGCCAATATGGTATGCCGCTTGGTAACGAGTTCGCCCCGCTTTCAGATTACGAAGAAGCTTATCGCGGCATGATTACCTTCTGGAAATTCGATCGTGAAGCTGGCCGTATTGACCAGTCACGTTCCTTCGCCATTGAACTGCCGCCTTACTGGCAAGACCTGTGCGACGCCGGTAAACTAGTCTCCGATGGTTGGGTGTTCTGCAACTCCTTCAATACCGAGCTAGCGCTTGGTGGTATCGAAGAGGGTAACCCGCCGTTTGAAGCGGGCGTGAGCCAAAACACCACCGACTTCCTCCATATCATCAACTGGCGTGCAGCCGAAGAGGTCTTCCTCGCTGGCGATACGGTGGAAATCAATGGTATGCAGGTGATTACCCTAGATACCGCCATTGAAAACAACCTGCTCTTCTTCACACCAGAACCGCGCAGCCCGCACGGCGCTGATGTTGCCCCGTATGGCGACTTCATCATCGTCTCCGGTAAGCTCGATCCGCATGTGACGATTTATAGCTTCCAGAAGATTATGGATGCGATTGAGGCTGGCGTGGAAGAGACTGACCAGTACGGTGTGCCCATCATCTCGATGGAAGATAGTGTTGAAGCACAAGTCGAACTTGGTCTTGGCCCGTTACACACCGAATTTGACAATCAGGGTTATGCCTATACCAGCCTGTTCCTCGATACGGCTGTCGCCCGCTGGAGTCTTGGCGGCGAAAACTATCGCCCAGAAGATGGCTGGACACTACAAGGCACAATTCCAGTACAGTATAACGTCGGTCACATCGCTGCTGCTGAAGGCGATACCGTTGACCCCGATGGTGGCTATCTCGTCTCGCTCAACAAATGGTCGGTTGACCGCTTCTTGAGTACAGGCCCACTGCTCCCGCAGAACCTCCAGCTTGTCGATATTTCGCAAGGTGGCGATTCCATGCAGGTGCTCTATGATATGCCGCTCACCGCTGGCGAACCGCACTACGCCCAGATTATCAAAGCCGATAAGCTCAACCCGTGGGATGTCTACCCAGAAATTGGTTGGGACCCGGTGACACAATCCGTTAGCCCAGATGCGGTTGAACCCGGCGAAGAGGGCGTCTTCCGCGATGGCAATAACGTGACCGTGCGTATGACCGCTGTGCGCAGCCACTTCACGCCTGAACGTGTGGAAATTCGTAAAGGCGACCGTGTCACCTGGACAATCACCAATATCGAACGCGCCCGCGACGCAACTCATGGCTTTGCTCTGCCATACTACAACATCAACCTGAGCCTTGAGCCGGGCGAGTCCATCACCTTCGAGTTCGAAGCAACCCGCGATGGTGTCTTCAGCTACTATTGCACCGAGTTCTGCTCGGCCTTGCACCTCGAGATGATGGGGTATATGACGGTCCAACCCTAGCGGTTTTGACTGGTGTGGGTGGGGACGGGTCATCCCCACCCACATCCCCCATCGTTTTCAAAATATGACTTTTTACAAGAGCTAGTTAACTAAATTTTATAAGGTTAGGTCGTTTTAGTTTCGCTAGGGAGGACCCAAATCATGGCGACCGTAACACAGACACAATCTACAGCGGAAACCACCCAACAAGCCTCTAGTTTGACCCGACTAGGGCGCTGGTTACCGCTCGCGCTCGGCGTTATCGCCGTGGCGCTTATCCTTATCTCTACCGCTTTTCCGTACTGGCGTATGACCTTACTCGCCCCGCAATACCCCGGCGGGCTGGAGATGCGCGTGTTCGTCAATTACATGACGGGCGATGATGACCCGCAGCTAGATGAAGTCCAAGAAATTGATGGCCTGAATCACTATATCGGCATGAAGTCGCTCTATGAAGCCGCTCAGTTGGAGCGCGCGATTGCCATCCCCGCCGTGTTATTCATGTGCGTTTTGGTCATCATCGCCGCTATCTGGAAAGCGCGGTGGGCGTGGTTGTTGGCCGTGCCTGCCATTGGCTTCCCCTTTGTCTATCTGGCCGATTTAGGTTTCTGGCTCGCATATTATGGCCAAAACCTAGACCCCAGTGCACCGCTCAGTAGCGCCATCAAACCCTTCACCCCGCCATTGCTTGGCGAAGGCGTTGTCGGCCAATTTAGAACCATTGCCGAGGTTAGCACCGGCTGGTATTTGGCGGTTGGCGCGGGCGTTGTGGTGCTAGTGATGATTATCCTGAAGATATGGACACAACGGGAGACAAACACATGAACAAGCTGTCTAACGTCGTATGGCGTTGGGCTAGTGTGCTCTGCTTCTTGCTCTTCAGTAGCTTTTTAACATTAGCGCAGGAGGGCGATACCCTCATCGTATCGCCCGATGGCCCCTATTCTAGTATAGATGCTGCACTAGCTGACGCCCAAACCGGCGATACTATCGAAGTGCATGGTGGCACATATACCTACACCGATGAGCCGTTGTTGATCGATAAATCCGTTTTGGTAATCGGCATCGATGACCCGGTTATAGATGGTGATGGAAAGGGCACTGTGGTCGTCATCACTGCGCCCGATGCCCTGTTTCAAGGGTTCATCGTGCGCAATAGTGGCGATGTCATGCACCGCGAAGATTCTGGCATTGTCATTCAGGCCGATAACGTCACCGTTGCCGAGAATCGTGTAGAAGAGGTGCTTTTTGGTATCTACTTCGCTAATGCGAACAATGGCATCGCCCGCGATAATATCGTGCGTGGCTATGACCTCGATATTGCCAAGCGTGGCGATAGCATCCGCGTTTGGTTTAGCAGCAATGTTCAATTGCTTGGCAACGATATTGGCACAACGCGCGACCTCCTCATCTGGTATGCCGACGACATCACCATCAGCAACAACAATATCCATGATAGTCGCTATGGCCTCCATTTCATGTATAGCAGTAACGCCACCATTGTGGATAACACCTTCTATGGTAATCACGTGGGGACATACCTCATGCACTCACAGGGATTGGCTATGCATAATAACCTGCTAGCCTATAACTATGGCCCCAGTGGTTATGGCCTAGCGCTGAAAGATATGGATGAGGTAGAAGCCAACGGCAATGTGTTTGTGGGCAATCGTACTGGCATTTACTTGGATAATTCCCCTTCGCTTTATGAGGGGTACAACACGTTTGCTGATAACGTCTTCGCCTATAACGATATTGGCGTACTGGCATTGCCCGCCGTAGAGCGCAATATCTTCTTCCGAAACGTTTTTCTCGATAACCTGCAACAGGCTAGCACGCGCGGGCCTGGTGACCTCATGGGGAATACATGGACATACGATGGCGCAGGGAACTATTGGAGCGATTACGCTGGCTATGATGCTGGTGGCGACGGGATAGGCGATATAGCCTACCGCATCGAGAAGCTATTTGATAGCTTGATGGATAGTTATCCCACGCTGCGCTTCTTCATCTATAGCCCAGCTAGCCAAGCGCTAGATTTCGCTGGCTCTGCCTTCCCCTCGTTACGCCCCCGTCCTAAGCTCATTGATGAAGCCCCATTACTCGAATATAGCCTGCCGCCTTTGGCGCTAACTTCGGCAAAGGGTATCTCATGGCCATTCCTGCTTGTTAGTTTAGTGGCGTTATTGGCTGGTTTCAGCGCATTGTTTGGGTCGCTACGCACGTTACGACCGCACCGCCGTAAACACACTTCCCAACCGGCACAGGCTGGTATTTAGCAGATAGGGAGCTGATGATGATTACCGCAAAAAACTTGACAAAACGCTATGGCGAGGCCTTCGCCCTAGATAACGTCAACTTCACGATTGAGGCCGGCGAATCTGTCGCCTTGTGGGGCGCAAATGGCGCTGGTAAAACAACGACCATTCGCTGCTTGCTTGGTGTACATAGCTTTGATGGCGAGCTAATGGTGAATGATGTAGATGTTCGCCGTAATAGCAAAAAGGCCCGCCGCATGATGGGCTATGTGCCACAAGAGGCCACCTTCTACGATATGAGCGTGCTAGAGACGCTGACTTTCTATGCCCGCCTCAAAAAAACGCCTCTACCCCGTATTGATGAAGTGCTGGCGCAGGTGCAACTGGCAGACCATAGCCGCAAGCACGTCAATGCGCTCTCTGGTGGTATGAAGCAACGGCTCGCCTTAGCTGTTGCCCTACTCAGCGACCCGCCTATCCTCATTCTCGATGAACCGACGGCCAACCTCGATGTTGCCGCCCAGCGGGACTTCATCCATCAGATTCAAGCGCTAAACCGTCAGGGCAAAACCATCATCTTCTCCTCACACCGTTTTGACGAGGTGATGGCACTGGCCTCTCGCGTGTTGGTGCTTGATAAGGGCAAACTCACCCTAGAATGCCCGCCGCCCGCGCTTGTCGAGAAACTAGGTTTACAGCGTTGGATGCGTCTATGGATACCGCCAGAACAGCGTGATAGCGCCTTGCAGGTGCTCCAATCACAGGGATATGCCTACCGTCCCAATGCACATACTGTCTATGTGCGCATTGGAGATGCGGGGAAGGTTGCCCCCTTACGTGCGCTGGAATCCGCCCAAATCATAATTGAAGACTTTGACCTACTAGATGGCGAATTGGTGCCGTCGGAGGAGGTATAACCATGTTTGAGTTTGAAAATGTGCGCATTATTGCGGCTAAGGAACTGCGCGATTCACTGCGTAACCGCTGGTTTTTGATTTTCACGGTGGCATTTGCGGGTTTAGCGCTGGCGCTTTCCGCCATTGGCCAATCCAGCGGCACACAATTGCGCTTCTCTGGCTATGGCCGCACGGCTGCCAGCTTGATTAACCTCGTGTTGTTGTTCATCCCGCTCATTGGCTTGACATTAGGCGCGACTAACCTCGCCGGTGACCGCGAAAACGGCACTTTGGCCTATCTGCTGGCGCAACCCGTCAATCATGCCGAAGTCATACTGGGGAAATATCTCGGCATGGCAGCTTCGCTCTTCGCCACCATCACACTGGGCTTTGGGCTGGCGGGCGTAGCATTAGCCCTACAGGGCAATAGTGGTGATGTGGGTGGTTATGTAGCCACCATTGTATTAGCCTATCTGCTGGCGCTGGCCATGCTCAGTTTGGGCTTTTTCATGGCGGCTTTTGTGAAGAAAACAGCCAGTGCCTTAGGCGGCTCGCTCTTTGTGTGGCTGCTTTTGGTCTTCATTGGTGATTTGGGTATCATGGGGACAGCCGTTGTCACCCAAATGCCCATCGAAGCGGTGTTCTTCATCGCCATGCTCAACCCACTGCAGCTGTTCAAAGTGTCGTCTATTCTCACCATTCAGGCCAGCCTAGAAGTGTTAGGGCCAGTTGGGGTTTATGCCACTGAGCAGTTTGGCGCCGCCTTGTTGCCGCTGGCCACTATCGGTTTACTACTCTGGATTATCATCCCCCTTATTGGCGCGCTGCTGCTCTTCACGCGGCAGGAAAAATTTGTCTGGAGCTAAACCCTATGAAACGCTTATCTTTGCTATTGTTTATCCCCTTGCTAGTGGTTATTTTGGCCGCTTGCGGTGGAGAGAATGCCGAAGCGATCAACCCCGATGATGTGCGTATTGCCGTGGTTGTAGAGCCTGATACGCTGGCCGTTGGCGAATCCACGTTTGTTATCACCCTACAGGATAAAGATGGCAACGCCATTGACGGCGCAACTGTACGCGCGCATGGCGATATGGAGCATGAGGGCATGGCGCCTGTTGAGAGCGAAACAAATGAGAGCGAAAACGGTGTCTATCGCCTGCCATTTACGTGGACGATGGGCGGCGGTTGGATGGTCACCATCACCGCAGACCTCCCCGGCGGTGGACAGGCCGAACAAACTTTTGATTTCTTCATTGAAGCGATTTCTGAAGATAGTATCATCAACCAAACGCATAACCGCGATGATGCGGACGCAACTGAAGAAGTACATGACAACATAGATATGGAAGCGACTGAGGAAGCAGAGTAAGATAGTCGGCGCAAAGTTTATCGTCAGCTAAGGAGAATACATTATGGCTCATGAAAAACAGCCATCACAACAATCAACATCGCAAATGGGAAGTTTCGCCGGCCTCGTTGTGGCGTTGGTCTTTGTTGCGATTTTCCTATTTGCCATAGGTCAAACGGGCAATCTTGCCACGCCAGAAACCACGCCGCAGGGAGATACGCCCGCTGTTGTAGCTGAAG
>WGEI01000456.1 GCA_015492875.1 Anaerolineae bacterium
GTTTTAGGCCAGTTGATGATGCCGTTACGATATTCCCAAACAGTTTTCACAATGAAAGCAGTCGCCGCCACAGCAAAGAGACTGGCCATCAGATAGAAAAACCATGGCATTTCGGGTGTTTCTATAAAGTCAGGGATGGCACGCCCTAAGTCATTGACGCCGATGAAAAAAGTGCCATTGACGATTTTGTAAGAAGCAATAGGGAAGAGGCAAGTCAAAATCACGGCATAATCAATGAGACGTGCCCATGGGCTGACAGCACTGGGCTTACGAATGAACTTTTCTTCTTTATGGCGATAAAGTTCTACGATGTAAACGGCTTGATGTAAAACATGGATAGATGCCCAGAAAAAGAAAACGGTGAGCAATAAACTCAAGTTCAAAAATGCAAGTGAGATAACAATGATGGGAATGATGATTGACGAGCGGATTAATGTCGGATAGCGCCGTTTGAATTTTTCGTCCAAGCCGGTGCGCAAGAATGTTGACATCATATGTGGCCCGCCAACAGCAATCGCAACGAAGGCATTAACAAGGTTACGGCTCACGTCATCATCTAACCCGAAGAGGTCGCGCCCTAGAAGATAGAACACATAGGGAAGCGGGACAACAAGCACACTTAAGGTGATAAACATGAGGTCCCAACGACGGTCTCTTAACCAAAAAGTTTTGCTCGAACTCGCTGCAATATTACCTTGAACGGCAGTTGAAACAGCCATAGCACTGCTCCTCCATATGATTAGCCGGGTTGTTGCCTATTATACGGCAAAATATTTAGCCATGCAAAGTATTTTGCCGACCATTTTTATTAAAAACAAAGTAGTAGGCCATTGATACAGGCTGTATAATCAAAGAAAGCCTCATCTCCGAATAACAGTTTTCACTGTGGAGGGTATGCGTGAATAGACCCGATTCTCGGAACACACTGCTCTACCTCATTATCGGCATAGCGATAGTGCTTTTATTAGTCTTTGCTAGTAATAATAGAGAGTCGCAAAAGGCGTTGAGTTTTACTGATTTAATAGAGCGGATTAAATCTGGTGATGTAACACATGTGAAAGTATCGGGAGATGAGCTGGAGATAGCTTTTAGCGATAATAGCACAGGCATCAGCCGAAAAAGCCCAGAATCAACAGCGCAGGAACAGCTGCTACAGTTAGGCGTCACGACGGCAGAGCTAGGGAAAATTGAGTGGGAGTTTGAAGAGGTACAGGAGTTTGGCGGCGGGGGATTTAATCTACTCGCTACCCTGCTCCCCATTCTATTGATTGGTGGCTTGATATTCTTTTTGATGCGGCAATCGCAAGGGGCTAATAATCAGGCCATGTCTTTTGGTAAAAGCCGCGCGCGTTTGTTTAATGCGGATAGCCCCAAAGTGAAATTCGAAGATGTGGCAGGAGTTGAAGAAGCAAAGGCCGAGCTACAAGAGGTTGTAGAGTTTTTGCGCCAGCCAGAGAAGTTTTTACAGCTGGGCGCACGCATTCCTAAGGGGGTATTACTGGTTGGGCGGCCTGGCACTGGTAAAACATTGCTGGCAAAAGCTGTGGCGGGAGAGGCGGGCGTGCCATTTTTCAGCATCAGCGGCTCAGAATTTGTGGAGATGTTCGTCGGTGTGGGGGCGAGCCGTGTGCGCGATTTATTTGACCAAGCGAAGCGCAATAGCCCATGCATTATATTCATCGATGAAATTGACGCTGTAGGGCGGCATAGAGGGGCAGGATTGGGCGGCAGCCATGATGAGCGGGAGCAAACGCTAAACCAGATTTTGGTGGAAATGGATGGTTTCGATACGGACACCAATGTCATTGTACTGGCCGCAACGAACCGTCCCGATATTCTTGACCCAGCGCTTTTAAGACCAGGCCGTTTTGACCGTCAGGTCATCATTGACCAACCCGACGTGAAGGGGCGAGAGGCAATTTTGCGGGTGCACTTACGCGGCAAACCTGTAGCGGCTGATGTTGATGTGGCGGCTTTGGCGAGAGCAACGCCTGGATTTGTCGGGGCAGATATTGAAAATATGGTGAACGAAGCGGCCTTATTGGCAG
>WGEI01000457.1 GCA_015492875.1 Anaerolineae bacterium
ATAAGAGACAGGGGCAGCGCCCAACACCCAACATTGGAGCTAAACATCGTTATAGCGGTGAGATATTTGGGGGCACTTTTGCAAGGAGAAGAGCTACAACCACCGCGCTGGCAACAGTAAAACACTAGCTATTTCAATTAACCCTACCGACAACGGGCGAAAATCCTTATGATTACACCTTGTAAAAAGAAAAAACTCCCGCATTATGCAGGAGTTTTTAGTCGGGGCGGCGGGATTTGAACCCACGACCTCACCGACCCGAACGGTGCGCGCTTCCGGACTGCGCCACGCCCCGACATCGCAGCGTAGTGTAGCCGAAAGCCAGCTAACTTTCAAGAGCGTATTTCATGGCGAACCAACAACCAACAACCTTCTCTCAACGTTTGCGCCACCTCACGGCGGGCTTCATGTCACAGGTGGGCACAGCTTTATATCGGGCGGGTATACACCCCGATATGGTGACAGTAGCGGGACTAGTGCTGGTGGCCATAGCGGCCTTTTTTATCGCTCAGGGCAGCTTGCAGATTGGCGGCATTGTGTTATTGCTGAGTTTGCCCTTAGATGCTGTAGATGGCGCGGTGGCACGGGCGATGCAACGCAAAGGGAAATTCGGCGCTATGCTAGATTCGGCATTAGACCGTTACGCCGACGGTTTAATTTTTGGCGCTTTAAGCTATTATTTTGCGATACAAGACCGCTTTGGCTGGATGGTGCTCGCTTTGCTGGCGTTAATGGGCAGCTATATGGTGAGCTATATACGTGGCAGAGCGGGCGGCCTGCGGGTTGATGTAGATGTTGGCTTATTCACTCGGTTGGAGCGCATCATTGTCATTTTGATCATGTTGCTTATTCCGACCATACTGGAAATAGGCGTTGTGATTTTAGCTGTCGGAACAAATTTCACAGCGGGGCAGCGTCTATGGCGTGTTTATAAAGTTTTGAAGGAACGAGAGGATTCTTGATATGGAATTTCAAGCTCAACTTATCCAGATAGGTCAAGTGCAAATCAGGTACTATGGCATCATCATCGTAACCGCTATGCTGGTGGCGGCATGGGTGGCAGCACGGCTAGCCAAACGCCGCGGCTTAGACCCCGACCACATTTGGGGCGCGCTTACTTGGGCTATCATCCCGGGCATTGTCTTCGCCCGTTTGTGGTTTGTGCTCTTTCCGCCTATTAGCGCAGTGGCCGAAGGGCGCGATACCACTTGGTATTTCCAAAACTTCTTCGATGTCAATAACGGGGCTATTGCCATTTGGTCGGGCGGGCTGAGTATTTTCGGCGCGGTCATCGGCGGCTTTTTAGGGGCATATATTTATATGCGTCGCAACAAGCTAGAGATACCCGTATGGCTGGATATTGCTGCGGTTGCTATGCCCTTAGGTCAAGCCATCGGGCGTTGGGCAAACTATGTCAATCAGGAGCTGTATGGCCCCCCTACCAACCTACCTTGGGGCATCAGCATCGATGCAGCATATCGTGTGGGTGAATATAAAAGCTTGGTTGACTACCCCGTTCTAGAGACGCGCTTCCATCCGCTATTTCTGTATGAATCGCTGTGGAATTTGTTGGCATTTATTGTGCTTTATAACATCTATACCCGCTATCGCAATCGCCTACGTAATGGCGATATTGTGTTACTCTATGTCATACAATACTCATTCATCCGCTTCTGGCTGGAGTTCCTGCGCATTGAAGTCGCTTATCTCCCGGGCACTGAAATCAATAGCTCACAGGTTATCACCGCGCTGGCCTTTGTTGGGGCGCTCATCATCTTCCTCTATCGCCGTTCGCGGCCTACAACCGTACAGGAAGCAAAACCGGCTAAACCTCATAAAGCTGCTACAGCAGAAGAAGCAGTTGAATAAAATCACCCCATAAACAACGCATATCGGGCGGGGTAACTCGCCCTTTTTATTTCTCTGGGGTGTTGGGGAAAAAGTCCTTGTTTATACAAAAGCCATATTAGGCAATTGAAATTTGTGTAGAATGATAGGTGTAGGGGTGAACGATACCTACAAACCTATACCGACGTGTACTGGCAAAAATACCATGATAGAAGCGATAGATTTAACAAAAGACTTCGATAAGTTTCGCGCTGTCGACCATGTTAATTTCACTGTGGAAGCGGGGAGCGTCCTCGCCCTATTAGGCCCAAATGGCGCGGGAAAAACAACGACAGTGCGCATGCTCACTTCGATTTTGCCGCCCACTTATGGCACAGCGCGCGTTGCTGGCTTTGATGTTATCACGCATCCTGTAGAAGTGCGGCGGCGCGTTGGCGTTTTGACTGAGCAACATGGCCTATATGAGCGTATGAAGGGCGAGGAGTATTTAGACTTCTTCGGGCAAGTGTATCATCTGCCTCCAGATTTGCGGCGCAAAAGAGCACTGGACTTGATGGAGCGCTTTGGGCTGGGTGACGCGCTAGATAAACGATTGGGCGAATATTCCAAAGGGATGAAACAAAAATTAGCATTAGTGCGGGCGATGCTTCACGACCCGCCAGTGCTATTACTTGATGAGCCAACTTCTGCGATGGACCCGCTCAGTGCGAAGATGGTGCGCGATGCTATCTTAGAGCTACGGCAGGATGAACGGACTTTCCTCATCACGACGCATAATCTGACAGAAGCCCAGCAGTTGGCGGACTATATCGCCATCATCCGTCATGGGCGGATTGTAGCTTATGGCAGGTTTGAGGAACTGGCGCAAAAATTCGTCGGGATGCCTATTATGGAATTGCGCGTCAAGGGTGCGCTAAATGGTTTAGCTGATGAACTGAAACCAATGGTCAAGATTGTCGAGAGTGGGCAGAGCCATATCCGCTATGAAGCCCCTGACCCACAACAAATTAACCCAAACATCGTGCGCAAGCTCACAGGGATGGGCATTGATATTGTGACCTTATCGCCTGTAACGAGGACATTAGAAGATGTGTATTTGCAAGTAGTGCGCGAAGATGAGGAAAAAGAGGCGGCATCATGAGCAGTACACCCTATATCACAAAGACCGGTGGGGATTTGCGTACGACATTGAGCAACGCGCTTATCATCACGCGGCGCGAAGTGCGGGATAGTTTCCGCGATTGGCGCATCCTTGTTCCAATTATCATTTTGACCTTTCTCTTCCCTTTCTTAGCGCAATTTGTAGCGGGGCGATTTGCTGATTTTGTGGCTGGATATGGCGCAGAACTCATCGGCGAGCGAACGATTCCCTTTTTGCTGATGATTGTCGGCTTCTTCCCCATTTCTATGTCGCTAGTTATCGCACTAGAAACTTTTGTAGGAGAGAAAGAGCGCCGCAGCCTAGAGCCATTATTAAGCACCCCGTTGAGTAATACAGAGCTTTATATCGGCAAAACTTTGGCAGCGATGATTCCACCGCTAACTTCCAGTCTTGGGGGGATGGCAGTTTATCTGCTGAGCCTTGTATTTGGCGATTTAGCATGGCGACCACCAGCGATGCTGATTGTCCAAATTATCCTAA
>WGEI01000458.1 GCA_015492875.1 Anaerolineae bacterium
ATTCAGAACGCTTACTTCTATGAAGAAGCGCAACGGCGTTTGCACGCGCTAGAGCAGAACAATAAAGAAAAGACCATTCGCGCATGGGAGGAATATCTCCATGCCGAACGCGCTACTTTATTGACAGGCGAAGCAGGCAATCCAACAGGCAACGACCTCAGTCCATTGCGGCGTGAGGCACTCAGCACAGGTAAACCCGCCATCGGGCAGCTGACCGAGCGTAATACCATCCCCTTCGCCATCCCCATCACGCTACGTGGCCAAATTTTGGGTGCTGTGGAATGGGAATTGCCAGAAATGGATTTCGACCGTAACAAGGTATCGCTAGCGGAAGAACTCGTTAACCGTCTGGCAGTCAGTTTAGATAATGCGCGCCTGTTCCAAGAGAGCCAGCGCTCTGCCGAACGCGAACGTATCGTGAACGATATTGCAGCGAAAATCACTGGCCAAACCGATATTGATGAAATCTTACGCATTGCGGTACGGGAAGTCGGTCAAGCACTGAGCGCGCCGATGGTCAATGTACATTTAGACTTGGCCAATAGTCGTCGCCGTAACGGGCGCGCTGGTGCTGGACGGGCAAGACGGAATGCTCAATCAGATGAAACGAGCCAATCTTGATGGCTCTAGGCACAACACGGGTTGACAACACGGGTTGTATGGAGAAACAAGCCGTATGACACAAACGACACAAGCACAAACAAGACGGGACTTACAACGATTGCTCTTTCGGCGGCTAGCGCCCATCATCATTGGCACATTTTTAGCCGCAGGCATCGGCCTAGCGATAGTCCTCATCAACGCTACTAACGAAGAGCTGATTGTTGAACATCGTGCCTTATTGATTGATTTAAGTAGCGATATCGAGAGCGAATTAGACCATGTGCTCTTTGACGCTCGTGATACCGCGCTGAATCGCGAGGTGCGCAACCTTTTAGAAACCAGCTTAATTATCAGCACAGACCGCCAAACACTAGAGCAGCATCCGGGAATGCAATTGCTATTTACGCTTGCCGGGCAACATGCTGATGAAGACCTTAAAAGCTTGACGTTGTACACACGGCTTGGCCGTCCCCTGGTCACAATTACAACCCGTGAAGGCCTCCCCCAGCGCCCAGAAATTGACCCCAATGCTGTCCTATACTTCAGTGAAAGCGATTATGCGCAAACGGCAGCGTTTCAAGATGCACTACAGGCAGATGGCGGCCAATTCGCTCTTGAATCCATCACGTTGGAACGCGATGAAGAGGGGAACGTCATTGAACCCCCAAGCCCTATTTCCTCGGTACTCACGCCAATCTATAGCAACGAAGAGATTGTGGGCGTTTTGAAGATCGAAATGCGAATTGCCCCCATTATTGACACTGTCAACAACTTCGGGCAATTCCTAGCAGAAGATACCGATGGCCGCCGCGCCATGGTCATGATTGGGCAACAGGTCATCGCTGATAGTTATTTTGACGAAGACCAGTATCTGAACGAATTACTGACAACAGACAATAGTGAAATCCCTGATGAAAACGTCGTTTTTAGTGAAGTGAGTGAAGTCCATAACAGCATTAATGAGGTCATCAGCACCACTCCCGGAGACTTCACTTTAATGAATACTGGGCAATTCATCATCTCTAGCCGCTCGCTTATCCCCGGCAGTACGCCTAATTCTCCTATATGGCGAGTTCTGCTGATTGATGAAACAAGTGCGGTGTGGTTAGGGACAATCCTCCTCGCAGCTGCTTCAGTGATAGGCGGTGGGCTATTAGGTATTGGTGTTGTTGTGCTACTGAGTACATCTTTAGGCGCGGTGATGCACCCCGTAACCGCCGCAGATACTTTGTTAAGGCGGCTCGCTGGTGGTGAAGAAGCGCCAGAGATTATTGAAACTGAAGCACAAACTGAAGAAAGCGGGAGCCTTCTTCATGCGATTGACCGCGTCTCGGCACGTATTCACCAGCTCAATAGACGGGTAGAGCAAGAACTCGCCCGCCGCCGCCGTGACTTAGAAGTTGTCGGGCGCATCGGACGGCAGACGGCAACATTTGAAGATATTGACGACCTTTTCAACCGCGCTATCAATATGATTTGTAACGAGCTTGGGTTTTACCATGCTCAGGTCTTCCTGATGGACGATGCGCGGCGAGATGCCATTCTGGTATACAGCCGTGGCGAGCGCGGTCATCGCCTATTAGAGGCAGGGCATAAGATTCGGCGTGGTTCGCCAACTATCATCGGCGCGGTAACAGGGCGCGGAGAGCCTGTTGTCATTAACGATACGTCGCGGCAAGGTTCAGATGTGTTACATGGCTTCAACCCGCTCTTACCAGACACGCGGGCAGAATTAGGGCTGCCGCTCATCATTGGCAATGACATCATCGGCGCGCTAGATATTCAAAGTAAAGAGCCAGATGTTTTCCATGAGGAAGATTTACCCCTTTACCAGCTTTTGGCAGACCAATTAGCCATAGCAATTTACAACGCCCAGCTAGCACGGGCAGCAAAAGAACGCATCGAACAAATCAACAAGCTCAACAAGCAGCTCACGCGCGAGGCATGGGAAGAAGCGCAAGAGATGCTAGATGCGAAACATGCCTATGTCTATGACTTGCGCGAGGTGAAAGCGCTAGATGCCGACCGCCCCCCACGTGGCGACCTCAGCGCAGAAATTAGCATTCGTGGCGAGGTTATCGGCACACTCAGTGCCCGCGCACCAGAAGGCGGCCATTTCTCTGAAGGCGACCGCGTGATTTTACGGGCAGTGGCCGACCGTATTGCGCTGGCGATTGAAAACGCGCGCCTCTTCCAAGAAACACAGCGCACCCTAGCGGAAACATCGAGCCTGTACCAGCTAAGCCGCCAAATGAACGAGGCCAACACATTGGCCGACGTTGTGCGCGCGGTCATCACCACAGCCGTCCCCAGCGCCGCTAGCGGGCAAATCTGGATGTTTGACGATATGGCAGCATTCAAGCAATCCGAATGGATGCAGCTAGAAGTTGATGTGAGCAAGACGCCGCGTAAAAAAGGCGAGGCGACGCCTGTGGGCTTGCGGCTTAACATAGCAGAGCATCCCATATTGAAGCAGATGACAGCCGATAAAGTGGCACTGGTTCATGATATTCTGCATGACAACCGTGTTGATGATGGGCTGCGAGAGGTCTTCGCCCACTTGGGCGCGCGGGCACTCGTCCTTATTCCGCTGGTGGTTCGTGGTGTTTGGCGGGGCGTTATCTCCGTCGCATTGCCAGAGCCAAAGCGCTTCAACGAACGTGAGGGGCGGCTCTTCACAGCGCTCATCGACCAAGCAGGTGTTGCCATTGATAACCGCTTGCTGCTGAAGCAAACGGAAGAAGCGCTAGCACGTAACGAAAACCTCTATGCGGCTAGCCGTATCATCAACACAGCCCAGACGATGCAAGACTTGGTCTTCGCGGCGGTGGCGGTGGCGGGCACAGCCCCGCTCGATTTTGCGCTTGGCATCCTAGAAGGTAAGTTAGACCGCAGCGGCTGGCCAACAGCCCTTCAGATCGTCAGTAAATCGGAAAGTGGCGCTGTTTTTGAAGCTAGCGAAGTCATCCCAATCCAGATAGCCCTACAGTCACAATTACGCGGGCACGAACCAGAAGTCTTTGAGCATGATCAAACGATAAAAGATGTCCGTCATCCCGCTTATTGGGTACAACAAAACGGCTACCGCACCACGATGGTGACAACCCTGTTCGCCGATAACCAGCCAATTGCCTTATTCTATGTGATGTCGCGCGAGGAGTATGTATTCTCGCCAGATGACTATGAAGTGTATCGTGCGCTAGCCGGCCAGATGAGCACCCAAATTCAAAATCAGCGGCTACTCGCCCAAACACGAACCGCCTTAGATGAAACGAGCCGCTTATATGAAGCGAGCAGCGCGATTTCAAGAGCTATTGACCTAAGAGAAGTCCTAGAAGCAACAAGCGAACACAGCATTACAAACCTCATCAATATAGAGATGAGAGACCCTGAGGTTCATGCACGGGTCATGGTATTGTTGAATTTTGAGGCATTGCATAGCCGCGCCCCATGGCTTGAAGTCGCCTATCTCTATAGTAACCAAGCGGAGAGTACCTTTGCCGTTGCTGAAGGTGAGCACCTGTTGTATACCCAATTTCCATTTGGGCGTTTGTTGCAAACTGGACCACAATACTTCCCCAAAATACAAGATCGGTTAACAGACGACCCGATGATTTTATGGTTATTGGAAGATGGCGGGATGCAAGGTGCAGCCTTAATACCCATTATCTCCCGCGATAAATGGTTCGGCGTCTTTATCCTGACTTATGACAAACAATATGAGACGGGAAAACAATTCCGCCGATTCATTGAGGCGGTAGTTGACCAGTTGGCCATTGCGGTTGAAAACCAACAACTCTTCATTGAAGCCCAGATGGAAGCACGGCGGGCGCAAGTTGAAGCGCGGCGCGCGCTGGCGCTAGCACAAGCGGGCCAGCTAGCCAGCCAAGTCAGCTCTGATATCACGCTTGAAATGGGCGATGTGGTGGCGCGCGTGGCCGAGTCCGCTGGTTATAATCGCTGGACATTGCTCCTGACAGAAGATGGGCAGTTGCAACGCGAAGTTGTAACATCCCCCTTGATGAAAGAGCGCGATGTCAGCGAACTACTTGACCAAATCCGTGAACTCAACCTCTCGCTATCGCAGGCATATCACAATAATGAAACGCTCATTGTCAATGACCTGAGCGAGGTTGTGTTGCAAGACCCATCTACAATCGGGGATTGGGACGATATTGTTGAGCATTATGGCA
>WGEI01000459.1 GCA_015492875.1 Anaerolineae bacterium
GTCTACCTTGCACAATGTTGAGGAGTGCGCAAATGGCATGGCTTTCCAGCCGTATTGGCCTCACCCGTTATGATGCTGATGAGCTGTATAAAGAGGCGCTTAAAGCCTATGGTAAAAGGCAATATGAAGAAGCCTTGATGAAGCTCGAACAAGCCATTGAACTCTTACCCCGTAACTCCGAATACTGGGCGGCTAAAGGGCTTGTTTATTTAGAAGATGGTGAGACGGAGAATGCGCTAGAGGCTTTTGAACAGGCGCTGAGTTTATATCCTTACGAGATGTTAGCGAATTACGGGCGCGGGATTATCGCTTATAAAGATGAGAACTGGGATGAAGCGATTGCTTATTTCAATGATGCCTTTACCGCAGACCCAGAGCGTGCCGAAACGCTATATTACCTTGCGCTTTGTTATCATCGCAAAGGGTTGAACCGTCAAGCTTTAGAATATATGCAGCGCGCTCTTGCCCGCTTAGAAGCGCAAAATGACCGTCGCCGCACTGATGCGAATCGTTGGATACGAGAATTTGAGAAACTAGTCAACTTGTTACCGTCGGGCGAGTAGCTAACCACACCAGAATAATGGCCAACCCTATCATCCCCCCGACTAATGCCCAGATAGGCAAGCGCATCACGAAATCGACGATTAACGTCAACGGGTAATCGGGGAAAGTGTGTCCATGCCGCACATCTTTGAACAGCATGATAAGCGCGGCGAAGATATTCACACTCGCGCCTGCAATAGCACCAATGCCTACCCCCGATGCCAATAAACGCCGTTGCCCCCTTATCGTTTTGATGTTGAGTTTGCCCATGATTTGCCAAATGATGAGCACAACCATCACCGTACCGAAGACTATCGGCGTATAGAGGTCATCGCTCTCAAAACCTAGCCATATAAAAAGTGCTATACCGTAAAGTATCACGATATAGCGCGGCAATGTGCGCGAAGCCACTATTTTTAATCTCCTGCATAGGATGGCGATTGCACCATAACTCGCTCAAAGCGGAATAAATGCACACCGTAGGGCGGTAACTCGATGAAAAGGCCATTTTCGGCTAAATTTTGTCTGCGATGATAATAATACTCGCCAGTCATAGCATCTGCCAGCCGCCAATCGTGATGCCCGATTTCTGGCCACACGTCTAACCGCACCAGCGCTTGTGCCCAATTATCAGAGAAGTTGGCAACAATCAGGCGATAGTCCATGTCATGCTTCCAGCCATAGGCGATCAAGTGTTCATGAGAAGTATTGCCCTGCCACGCTTCTGCTAGCGGAAATAAACACCAATCGCCATATTGGTAAATGGGGGCGCGGGTTTCTTTTAATAATTGGCGGTAGAAGGCTTCTAGCTCTGGATAAAGCCTCTCCTCTGGCTGCCGCCGTATTTGCACGGGCAATTTCGCCTTCCGCCCTTGCAACTGCCCATCATGGAGCAAAACCGCCCCCGGCACGGTCATCAATAAGGCCGCTGCTGGACGGCTTTTCTCAATGCCAAGCCGTTCCGCTATACGCAGTTCGTCATGATTTTCAATAAACCGAATGGTGCGGTTTTGGTAGCCAATATCGGCTTGTAAATGGGATTTTAACGGGTCTAGCTTTTGTTCAACTAAACGGTCGTAGAACACTTTGTCATAGGTGTAGTCAAATCCCAGTTTCTGAAGCTCATGCTCCATATCCCAATACACTTCAGCAATGAAGATGAAGTTGGGGTGCAGCGCTTTGACATTGGGAATAATGTCTTCCCAAAATTCTGTTTCCGGTGGCTCATCGACATATTCGCCCCATGTTTGGGCAAATATACGATTGACTAATAGCATCGCCATATCACAGCGAACGCCATCGCATTGGCCTGCAATATCGAGCAATGTCTCTAATGCGGCTTGGCGATAGCTAGGGCTAAATGCGTCTAGTTGCGCTGTATCTATCCAACTGGGGAAGTAGGGGTCTCGCCCATGAGCGACGACTAGCGTTCTCCCCCATGCGTCGCGCGATTTGAAGAACATGCCTTCACGATGGCGCAAGTCGCTGAGCGTGCCCCGCACAAAGCGGTCGGGATGTTGGGAAATCCAGGCGTGGTCAATCGCAACATGGTTGGGTACAAAGTCGAGAATGAGTTGCAAACCACGCTCTTGTAAGCGCCGCCGTAGTGAGGTGAGGCCATCTCTGCCGCCCAAACGCTTATCGACCACATAAGCCCCAATCGCATAGGCCGAGCCGATAACGTCCGCTTCGGTGATGTCTGGCAATACAGAACGGTATTCATCAATGTAATTCAACGCGCTTGCCCGTACCGCTTTACTGCGATACCAAACGCCCATCAACCAAATGCCATCAATGCCTAAGCTGGCAAGATAGTCTAGCTCTTCATCTGGTACATTAACTAAAGTGATTGGGCGGTCATATTTTTGGCTTAAACGAGAGAGCCATACGGCTGTGTTGATTTCGTAGATATAAGGCTTCTTTGGCCACATTGTCATTGTGAAACTCGTTATCTCCCCGCAGAATGCGCTTATCTTATGCGATGTTACCGTCTCTGGCAAGTCATTGTGTGGGGGATAAGGTGGGAATTTAAGCTAAAAAGGCGGGGAAGTGTTCCCCGCCTATTCTTCTTCTGCTTCCAAAAAAATGCTCCACCGCCCGCTCATGCCGCCCTCCGTTACGCCATAGTAAATGCGAAGATGACCATCGTCATGCCGCTGCACTAGGTCATAGCGGGTTTCACCGCCGCGTTTATAGCGCCGCCATAAGCCAATTGAGCCATGCCATTGTACTTGCTCTGGTTTGACGGGGTTACTCTCCCATTGCTTAATGGCATAGTGCCATAATCGCCGCGCAGAAGAGCGCGTTACATTTTTGACGATATTGCCGTTTCTCAGGTCACGCATAATATAATAGCGGATGTTATTGCGTTGCTCTGTGCCCACAATCTCTACGCCTGTATTGGGCGCATCGTCACGAGGGTTTCGAACCGCCTCCATCTCCTGCGTGACTTTATCCAACGCTTGAGCCTCCGCATGGTCAACGCCATTGCTGGCCACATTGGTCGTCGCTTCTTGGAAAATTAGCCCTTGTTTCACCAGATTGACGATTTCATCGCGTAGGGCAATACTGGTATCAGCTTCATCCCGCACATAAATTTTGCTGTTATCAATAGCATAAGGGCGGTCTTCGCCATAGGGAACTTGAATGCGGATAATCGTTTTTCCTTGCGTTTCCAGCGTATCAATGGTTACGTCTAATGGTGGCGAAATCATCGTGCTAATTGCTTCGCCCAACTCTTCTATCGCTTGTTGAGGGTTGGCGATGCCTTTGGGCTTTTTGTGCTTATCGGCGCTCAGGCCAATATAAATCGTCCCGCCATTGGTATTTGCAAAGGCGCAAACATCAGCGATGACCGCATATAAGCGCCCCCCACGTCGCTCCATCGATTCATGGAACGACTGCACAATGCTGGGGCCTTCTTCCCGCGCAACTTGTATATAATCATAAGGCTTGCGCGAAGGGTTATAGGGGCGGGAACGGGAGAAATCGCTGCTTTGGAACATTTCCAACAGCGCATCAAAAGAGCGTTCTGGCAATAGCACTTCTGTAATGCGCTCTCCCACGCCGAAGCGGGTAGCTTTCCCTTTTCCCTCTTTTATGGCATGGAGGCTATGGGCATCTGAGCCTTGAATACAGCGCATCCGTCGCGGATATTCTGGCTTTGTGCCATCGAAAAAGCGTTGGGTCGTATTCCGCCCGTGCCGCTGTAAATCTGTGACTTCCAGCGCGTGCAAGTTGCGGTCTTGTGTATAGGCAATACGTGTCTGCCCGCCAAAATCCATCCCCCGCATGGCCACGCCATGCGTTGTATTGGCATGTGCCGCAATGCAAATGCCGCCCGCTTCGTTAATGATGCGATAGGCTGTCAGCACATCAGATGACGCCCCAACAACAGAATTCCCTTCTTCTACAGCTTCTGGTGGAACATTGAGCGTATAGAGCAGGTGCTCTAGATAATGGGGAGAAAGTTCAGGTGAAAAAATACCGAGAATGTGAAAGCCAAATGTCGCCGTGAACTCGAAGCCCGGCAACACCAAAATTTTATCGAGCAGGCGGCGATATTCTGCCAATAGCCGCAATTCATCGGCGTTGGCGCGCCCCAAGCGCTCTAAAAAGTGGAGTTGCTCAATTTCATCCATCATCGCTATGTAACCGTGTACCGTGTTATGGTCGGTAATGGCGATGATATCTAATCCTTCATGCTCGGCTTTTCGTAGAATGTCAATATAGCTGATATTGGTATCAAGATAATCATGAGAGGCAGGGGTATGAATGTGTAAATCAACACGATACCATTGCATCCGCGATTTCTTTTTGGATGCCACGTTTGATTACTCCATTGGTGAGGTATAGATATTAGCCGGCAATCAATCGATTGAACAAATCCGGCAAGTCCGATGGCTCAAATGGTTTGACGAGAAATGCCGTGGCGCCTGCAGCCATGACTTCTTCTTCGACATCTAATCCAGAGGTCATGACAATCGGGATGTTCATAAATGAACCTTCAGCACGCAATTCCCGCAGGATGTCCACTCCATCCATATCGGCAAGATGATAATCCATGAACAGTAAGTCTGGCTTTACCTGCTCTATTGTAGGGATAACATCTGCACCACGTCCAACCACTGTGATTTCGAAACCATCTAATTCTAGCAAGGTTTTTAATAGCGTAACTGTTGTGCGGTCATCATCAACAATCATTACTTTCGGCAAGGTTTTCACCCTCTCCACTAAACAAACCGAACCGGCGCCCACTGAACCAGCGCCGGATGGCTTTAGATTGTCTATCGCTTTTTAGTGTAGCGATTTATTGGTTTACTGTCCAGCGGATTCAAGCGGCGTTAAGGCCGCTTCTAACACCTCATCAACATTATCCGCAAAGATAAATGTCAATGTGTCCCGCACCTCATCCGGAATGTCATCCAAATCGCGCTCATTCTTGCTCGGCAAAATGACAGTATCAATGCCGAGCCGGTGGGCTGCTAACACTTTGTCTTTTATGCCACCAACCGGCAACACCTTACCACGCAACGTGATTTCGCCTGTCATGGCGACATTGCTGCGGCTTGGCCGCCCTGTCAATAAAGATGCCAGCGCAACCGCCATGGTGATGCCCGCGGATGGTCCATCTTTGGGCACTGCCCCCGCTGGGACGTGCAGGTGAATGTCGTTCTTCTCAAAGAAGCTCTCATCCACATCGAGGTCACTTGCTTTTGAGCGAATATAGCTCAACGCCAGGCGGGCGCTTTCTTGCATCACCTCGCCCAATTGTCCCGTATACTGGAAGCCTTTACTACCCGGCATACGGGTCGCTTCAACGAAGAGCACATCCCCGCCAACGGGCGTCCATGCCAAGCCTGTGGCCACACCGGGCAAGTCGGTGCGGTCTTGGAGTTCTGTATGGTAGCCAAAGCGCGGCTTGCCTAAAAGCTGGCGTGTCAGCGGTTCATCCAAAACTACTTTTTCTTTTTCACCTTCGGCGATACGGATGACAACTTTCCGCGCCGCCCGTCCAATTTCCCTCTCTAGCATACGAACGCCCGCCTCGCGGGTATAGTCGCGGATAATGGTCAGCAGGCTTTCGTTTTCGAAGGCGATTTCATCTGGCAATAACCCATTTTCCCGTATTTGGCGCGGCACAAGATATTGCGATGCAATGGCCAGTTTCTCATGCTCCGTGTAACCGCTGAGTTGGATAATCTCCATGCGATCACGGAGTGGAGCAGGTATTGGGTCTAGCTCATTCGCCGTTGTGATGAACAACACTTCGCTCAAATCAAAGGCAACATCGAGATAATGGTCGCGGAACTCGGCGTTTTGTTCTGGGTCGAGCACCTCTAATAGCGCCGATGCCGGGTCTCCACGAAAATCCCGCCCCAATTTGTCGATTTCATCTAGCATAATAACCGGGTTGCGAGAGCCAACGCGGCGGATGGTCTGGATGATGCGACCGGGTAGCGCGCCGATATATGTACGCCGAAAGCCCCGAATTTCCGCTTCATCACGGACACCGCCCAAGCTCATGCGGATGAACTTGCGCCCTATGGCCCGCGCAATAGAAGCACCTAGTGAAGTTTTACCCACGCCGGGAGGGCCAACGAAGCATAAAATCGCTCCTAGTCGCTCTCGCCGAACAAAATCAGTCACTTCTTGCTGTTCGAAAATTTCCGCACGCTCTGCCCGCAATTTCCGCACTGCCAAAAATTCTAGAATGCGGTCTTTAATATCGCGTAGGCCATAGTGGTCTTCATCCAATACTGCGCGGGCATTACTAATATCGAGGTTATCCTCTGTGCGGATAGACCATGGCAGACTAGTGAGCCAATCCAGATACGTGCGGATGACACCATATTCTGCGGCTGCTGTGGGTAAGCGCGAAAGGCGGTCTAATTCCCGTAGCGCTTCTTTTTCCGCTTCTTCAGGCATTTTGGCTTCAGCGATGCGCTTGCGGAACTCTTCGATTTCTACAGTTTGCTCATCGCCTTCTTTGAGTTCACGCTGAATGGCTTTTAGTTGCTCCCGCAGGAAGTATTCGCGCTGTGTTTTTTCCATTTCGGACTGAGCTTCACTCTGGATTTTACGGCTCAGTTCGAGTACCTCTACTTCCTTATGGAGCAAAGTCATCAAGTGGTGCAGCTTTTCAGTAATCGTATCTAGCTCTAGCACCCGCTGTGCATCTTCTAAATCCATCCGCACGTAAGTAGCGACCGAGTACGCCAGCTGTAGCGGGTCATCAACATTTAAGGCCGAAGCTACAATTTCCGATGGAATGTTGTTGGGGATAAGCTCCGCGAGGTGCGAAAACTCATCCACCACATTCCGCACTAACGCCTCAACTTCAAGGCTTTCTTCTACCGTTTCCGGTATTGCATGGACAGCTGCCTTGAGGTATGGCTCTTCAGCGATGTATTCATCTATAGTGATGCGCGCCAACCCTTGAACAAGCAACCGAATTGTACCATCTGGTGCGCGGAACAGTTTATGAATGGCGGCTAATGTGCCGATGGGATAAATATCCTCTGGATCGGGTTTTTCTAGCTCTGGGGTTTTAGATGTGAAAAGACCAACCAGTCTATCTCCAGCAATAACATCATCGACGATCTTAATACTGCGCGGCTGGCCAACAGTTAAAGGGATTGCCGTTTGCGGATAAACCACCACGCCCCGTAAAGGTAAAATCGGTAAAGTGTCTGGAATAGGTGTGGCATCTTCGCTTTTGTCTTCGTTTTCCTCGACGATATTTACCGTTAACGCGCTATTGGACGCTCTATTTTCGTCGTGGTCAAATAATGGATTGTTGAAACGGTCCTGAATGCTATCGGTCATGCTCAATTCCCGTTTGTTGAGTCCTGGATTTGAATATGTTGAATTGGACGGCGAGGTAAATCTACACGCAGAAAGCCATCAATATAATGGGCTTCCACCCGCTCACGGTCAATCGCATAGGGCAATTGCACATCAATGCGAAAATGACCGACACTTATTTCTACCTGATGGTATGCGGGAGATTCAAAAGTTGGGCGCTGTCTTTGCCCCATGATAATCAAGTGTTTAGTGTCTTGCAAGATGACTTTGAAATCATCTATGTGCATCCCCGCGATTTCTACCAATATAACGAGGCGGTCTTTTAATTCAATGATGTCCGTTGGTGGCGTAAAAGTGCGTCGCGAAGTTTGTATCATCGCTATAACCTAATTTCTAATACAAACTATATTGCCCCTAAGTATAGCATTCTTATATTGAAAGATTGTTAGAGCGCGCCTCGAAACACCTTATTTGGTGATCGCTGATAGAAATTAGCGCAAATATAAATTTTTGAAGTAAAATTTAAGAAAACAACAGCAGTATACTTAGAGGAAGATTATGGCCACACCATCCATTATGAAGCACGTAGAACTATTTCGCGGTCTAAGTGACGAGCAATTGGCACAAGTAGCGCTATTAGGCCAAGAAGAAGTTTACCAAACAGGCGATATTCTTTGTGAACAGGATGCCCCCGGTGATAATGTGTTCATTATTATGCGAGGACAGGTAGAAATACGTGTGCGTGATAGGAGCGGTGCCCAGCATTCAGCCGTCTATCTCGGCGCGGGGCAGGTTATTGGCGAGATGGCCTTAGTCGATGAAGGCAAACGCTCGGCAACAGTCATTGCGGCAGAAGACGGAACAACAGTGTTCAGCATTCCCAGCGATGAATTTGTGCGGCTCTGTAAAACCGATACCCATATCGGGTATTTGCTCATGCGGAATATCGCCCAAGACTTGTCTTTCAAGTTGCGGCATGGAAACACCAACCCATCCAGTGATTAAGAAAGGGGACGGTGATGATTTACAAAGTGAGCTATGTAGTCAAAGGTGGCAATTTCCCTGGTGGGATTAAAAACGAGACGGAACGCCCAGTTATTGGACAAAAGGTGCGCATTGGCCCCCACACTTTTGAGGTCATAGAAATTCTTGAAATCATGCCCCCGCGCGATGATTTCCAATTCCTGCATGTCACCGTTCAACCTGTTGAGGCCGCCGAGCAAAAAGCGCCATCCTAATTAAAGGCGCTCACCCATCCAACGGTAGTGCCTTTCAATGGCCTAAAACTCGATAATGTCGCCATCCTTACATAGATGTATGGGGCCTTCATACGTCTCGGCGGCTTCCTCTGGCAAGGGTGTCGGGTCTTGATTCCAGACGTGATAATGAATGAGATACAGCGACTTTGCGCCTGCTTCAGAGGCTATCTCGCCCGCTTGTCTGGCGCTGCTATGGCCAAAGCCCTCTCCCGCTGCTTCATGGAGCAAAATATCCGCCCGATAAGCCAGGTCTGGCAAGGTGGGAATGGGCATCGTATCGCAACTATAGGCGAAAATTTTCCCATTATGCTTGTTATATATCCGCAAGCCTATCGTCGGTACAAAGTGCTTCACTGGCCAAGAGTGAATGATGAAGTCTTTATTCTCCATCAAAAATGTATTGTCACGCTCGGTTACCCGATGAAATGTCACGGGGAAAAAGTTTGGCCATGTCGCCCAATCAAACGCCGCCATCATATCCTCAATGCGATTAATGCAATGGTGTAGCCCGTAAATCCGCATGGGGGCAGTGCGCCCCTGAAGCCACATGTGCATCATCATATTGGGTAAGCCCGAAACGTGGTCGGGGTGAAAATGCGTGAAGATGATGTCCTGTACCGCATCATCCGTGAACCCCAGATTTTTTATTTTCCCCAATGGGTTTGAGCCAGCATCAACTAAAATCGGGCTATCTTGTTCACCGATAAGCAGAAAATGCGTGTAATCATGGTCAGCATCATTAACCGCTGCTGCAGAACCGAGTATGACAATACGAGCCATAAATACTCATCCATCATCGTTGAGGCGTGGGTAACGCCAGCAATGTACATATAGTAATCTTACAACATTCCTCGCTAGATTGCTTCTTTATGTGCCGTCAGCCGCCCGCCATAAGCGCTACGATTACTCGTGGTGTGATATACGCTTCGATGATAGCGGCGATGAGCAAGCCGGGTAGGACAACACCAACGCCTATTTTTATGGTGTCGCCCAATGCAGTTATCCATGCATGCCCCACCGATGTCCCTTTGGGTAAGTGCGTAATGACCGCCCCTAAACGCAAAGCCGCTGCGGTAGCGATGATAATCATCGGGATTTCAATCACACCATGTGTTAATAGCGCCGCGCCCAGAAAACCAACCGGATAACCGGCCAGCACCCATTGGCTGAGCAAATACCCCAGAATGGCGAACGTAGCAGAAGTCAGCACCAATGCCACAACCCCAAAACTGAAGATTGCCAGTATCGTTGCTGCCAGTAAAATACGCCCGTTTTGCCAGAGGATAAACAGAAACGCTTGCTCTTTCACGTTCGCTACTTCTAAAAATTGCCCCAGTGTAGTCATCGAGTTCTCTAAGCTGGCTTGCTCTGGTAATGGCAAACGATACTGCGGGTTTTGTCCAAAGATATATCCCAGCATGAAGGCCGTAATAAAAACCCCAATAGTGACCATAAGTGGCATCTTGAGCTTGGCGAGAGAGTAGGGGATGGCCTGCTGATACCATTGAATGATATTGCTAGCGATTGTGCCATTATCATTGGTAGCGCGTATATAATGCCAGATTTTTCGTAAAGTGCCGCGTAAATTCAACTGGTCAATTTGCCGCCCTAAGAGTTCTTCACGGTTGAAAATCGTATTCCCCACCCGCAAAAGCAGCAGCACCACAACAAACATCCCGATGATAATCGCCCATAGCGCCCCAATGCCCGACGGCGATTCTGCATCTGGCGCGAGGAACATAATAGCGCTTTCGCCTTGTATCAATAACGCCATTGGGATGATGATGAAGCTCGCGAGCAAGTTGGCTGCGCGGGTGCTCGTCGCTTGACTGGAGACAACCACCGCTCCAGTGACCATGACTAGTGCCTGAACGCCCGTCATTAGGATAATTTGGACAATCAGCATCGCTGGTGG
>WGEI01000460.1 GCA_015492875.1 Anaerolineae bacterium
AATGTGACGAAGAGGGCTGGCCATTGCGCGATTTAACGGCGCATCCCAACGGGCGCGAGGTGAAGGGCTACCCCGGCCTGTATCTGGTGGGCGTGTTCTATAAGGGCAAGGGGGCAATGTATAACTTCAATGTTGAGGCGGCTATTGCCGTACAGCAAATTAAGGCGCGGCTAGCACAGTTAAAAGCCCAAGCGCCGGTCACCTAACCATTGCGCCGCTCTTCTGAGCAGTACATTAGTCAAAGCGTTGTGCCAGCACCAGAATAAAGCTACCGCTGGTGTTGGGGTTGCCCGTTGTGCCATCATAGCGGGTGGCTTTGATATAGTAGACGCCCGTATAGGGTAGCGAATAGCGCTCTATCAGCGCGTTTTGGTTGCCGCCGCTATCGTCATCGCGCACGATGCGCTCTTGATTGTTATTGAGCAATAGCAACATCGGGTCAAGGTCGCCATCGCCACGATTCATCGAAATGGTGATAACGTCATCCACTTCTCCCCAAAAAGCATAGAGGCGCTCTGGTACGGCATCATCGATATTATCAGTCACGGTCATGCCATAGCGGATGCGCGGGATTTCTGGCGGCACATTATCAAAGGCGTTGCCACGACTATTGAGAATGAGGCGATAGCGCCCGCTGGTTGTGCCGTTGCGCCCATCAAAGCGGGTGGCGATGATGTAATAGCGCCCATCGGCGGGGATGAGGAAATCCTCGATGAGCGCATTTTGCCCGCCACCACTGTCGTCGTCTTGGACGAGGGGGCGCAAGGCGCTATCAGCAAGCACCAGTAGCGCATCTAAATGCCCGCCAACACGATCCATGCGAACGGTGACGAGGTCATTCTCGCGGGCGGTAAAGGTGTAGAATTGTTCGTACTGGTCATCGTTCAGGGTATTTTCTACCGTTTGGCCATAGGCGATTTCCATCGGGGCTTGTGCCGAGTTGCCCAGCCCACTATTGGCCGCCGTGTCGATGGTCAACACGAATGAGCCGGTCGTTGTGCCGGTGGATTGGCCATAGCGCGAAGCCTCGATGATATAGAGGCCGCTCTCTTCAATCAGTAAATTGCTGATGAGGGCGTTGGGCGCTTGGTCGCCGGGGGCGTCGTCGTTATAGGCCACCACGAAAAAGTCGCCATTTTCCATATGAATAACCTGTAGATAAGGGTCAAGGTCACCAGAATGGCGCTGCATCCGCAGGTTGACAATG
Source organism: Anaerolineae bacterium (assembly GCA_015492875.1). GTDB lineage: Bacteria > Chloroflexota > Anaerolineae > Aggregatilineales > Phototrophicaceae > S146-30. The sequence continues at coordinate 1,208 of WGEI01000460.1, forward strand.
TCGCCACGCGCGGCATAAAAGCTATAGTACACTTGTGGTTCGCTGTTGGTGATGGTGTGGATGACGGAATCGCCATAGCGCAACACACTGCCCGGCTGAGAGCTAACGCCCTCGCGGATGAGTTCTAACTCAAATGTGCCGCGCGTTGTGCCCAACGCATAGCCAAAGCGCGCCACAGAAATATAATAGCGGTCACTATGGGGGAGTGTCTGGGTGAGGATGCGCCCGCCCAGTTCGCCGTCAGCGTCATCCTGTATATCGAAGATGTTGCCCTGTGCATCGAAAATCGCCATGACCGGGTCAAGGTCGCCACTCCGCACATCGAGGCGGACGGTGATAATATCGCCGCGCAGCCCGTCAAAGGCATAGAGCAAGCGCGGCTGACGGTCGGTAATTTCGCCTGTGGCAGTGCTATTGAGGGCAATGACTTCAGCCTCGCCAAAATCCAGCACGCCAGCTGATGCTTCTGGCGTCGCTTCCTGCGCTAGCGATAGGCTGATTATCCAACAGCAGCAAAGTATCCACAAAAAGCGTAATCGGCTCATAGAGATGATTATGCGTGGAAGGGCGGCGGGGCGCAATGCCTATTTGACAAAATGCAAAAACCCCCGACGGGCATCGGGGGCTAAAATTTTACTGCGAGTTCCAATTAGCCCAGCGCGTCGTAGCCGGGTCCTTCTGCGAAGAAGTCATAGTTAGGCTGAATGTCCTCAGTCAGGTCGACAACATCGCCCTCGCTGTGGGTGACAATTTCTTTAGTGTCGAAGGGGATACGCTGCTGGCCTTCGGACATGACATAGTCACCGGGGACTTCTTCTTCGGGGAAGATGGCTTCGAAGGGGCATTCTGGCACGCAAGCGCCGCAGTCAATGCAGGTATCGGGGTCAATAAAGTACCACGGCCATTCATTTTCTGGCTGGCCGGGGACGATGCATTCCACCGGGCACACTTCCACGCAAGCGCCATCACGAAGGCAGAGGCTGGTGATAATATGAGTCATTGGTAAGCTCTCCTTGTCAAGCAGCGAATTTAATCGCCTCTGATTATAGTTTTAACGGGATGCATTATACGGTTCTTCTCTAGAATAACCAGACTTAACCTGACGGTCTGGAACTTTTGTTGGATTTTGAAAAATGAATTTTCAAGGGGTTGTCTTTATTTAACGGTTGGGGATATTTAATTTTAACCCGTGTTAAAACTGTAACTCAGTTTCAGTTTGGGGCATCATGTTGGTGCGGGCGAGGTATTCCAGCCCTTCGCGGTTTGCGATATAGACGGCGCGCCCCTTTTTGCGTAATAGGCCAGCATTCAACAAGCCGCGCAAGGCACGCCCCACCACTTCGCGAGTTGTGCCCAGTATCGAGGCAATTTCTTCTTGTGTGAGCTTGGTCGGGGTTGCATTAATTTGGTCGCCATAGGTGGTTTCGTGCAAGAAGAGCTTGGCCAAACGAGAGGGAATGGTGCGGAAGGTCATATCT
>WGEI01000461.1 GCA_015492875.1 Anaerolineae bacterium
CTGTATGCATCGCCGTATGCGCCGCCGCATGATGCGCCGTTGGTAATTTCCGCCTAGCGTTTCCACTATCAGGTAAAGTATGGCTCTCAAATTGCGAAAACGGACTTTAGTCCATTTCTAATCTATTTCTAATAGACAAAAGCAGAAAAGTGACGTATGCTGTTTTTGTAAAAAACGGACTATGGTCCACTTATCAATGAGTAAGGAGAGCCATGCCATGCCAATCTGGAATATCGACCCCGCCCATACCGGCGTAGAATTCGCTGTTCGCCATATGATGGTGTCCAAAGTTCGCGGTAAATTTACCGGCGTTAACGGCACGATTGAATTTGACCCCGAAAATCCCACAGCCGGCGCTGTTGATGTAACCATCGATGCCGCAACCATTGATACCGGCGTGGAAGACCGTGATAATCACCTGCGTAGCGCCGACTTCTTAGAAGTTGAAAAATACCCAACCATCACCTTTAAGAGCACAAAGGTTGAGCCAACTGGTGAAAATACCGCCAAAGTCTATGGTAATTTGACCATTCATGGCGTCACCCGCGAAGTCGTTCTTGAGGCTGAATACAATGGTAGCGGCACATCCCCCTATGGCCAAACCATCGTCGGCTTCAGTGCCACAACCAAAATCAACCGCGAAGACTTTGGCCTCACTTGGAATGTCGCCCTTGAAGCGGGCGGCTGGCTGGTCGGCAAAGACATCACTATTAGCCTCGAAGTAGAAGCTATTCTCGCTACAGAAACAGCAGCAGTCTAAGCACATTTACCTGTATTCCCCCCCTTTTGAAGGCCAGCCTTTGCCCATAGGCTGGCTTTTCGTTTCTATTCAGCTGTAGTATTGGCAGCACTGGCCGTAAACGTTACAATGTGCCTTGTTAATGGGGGCGAACCCGTATCACGTGGTAATATGGGTATGGCGTGCAAGGATTTATAGGAGGCCGTCAATGGCTAGCAGCGATGTTATAGTAGCGATTTTTCCCTCTCGAGAGCATCTCACTAAGGCGCTAGACCACCTAGTGCAAAACGATGCGATAGAGATACAGCGGGCGGCCATTGTTGCGCGGGCGGCCAGTGGAGAGACCATTATCCTCGATGATGACATCAGCGCCGACGAAGGTGGAATTGCTGGTGGCACACTCGGCGCCGCTATGACTGCCTTAGGTTTAGCCCAGTTGGGGGCGCTGGCCTTGCCCGGCGTTGGCCCAATTATTGCACTCGGTGCGGGTGCGCTAGTTGGTGGATTAGTTGGGCGCGCGACTGGACGCTTTGCCGCGAATTTGATTGATTTTGGCTTTAAGAACGACCAGATTGAAGAATTGGCGCACCAGCTAGAGCAGGGGCATCCCGCGCTGGTACTAGAGATTACCAACGGCAAGGCCTTACTGCCCAAAATTCGCCTCGCCCTACAGCCTTATGCAGCCGAGCTAGTAGAGCCGCTAGATAAAGCCCAAACTGGTCAGTTGCGCGGTGGCAAAAAGCCAGAGTAGTTATCACACGGACAAATAACGCTTACACCAAAAGGGAGCAGGCATTTGCACTCATTAAACGATGAGGCGCTGGGGTTTCGCCTCTCATATCGTGATATTCTCATCATTATAGCGATTATCCTTTTTGCTTTTTTCCTGCGTACCGTCGTCACTTTTGACCGCGCTGCCGCAGACCCGCGCTTCACCCCCATTGCTGGTATGGATCAGGAATACTACATTCGGCAGGGGAATAATATCGCCAGTGGCGCTTATCCCTATGCTGTCTATACCATGCAGCCCGCTGTCATTTATGACTTCTTCGCTATCGAGCGTATTGTGGGCTATTCTGTGCCGCTGTTGCGTTTGGCCATTGCCGCTTTTGACGCGGTGACAGCTGGATGGTTAGCGGGCGCGGCGTGGTTGTTGGCGCGGCGGCGGGCGGCGGGGTATATCGTTGCGCTACTGTACGCGCTATATCCTGTCGCTATTTTCTATGGCACGACCTTGCTCATTGCCCCGCACGTTACCTTCACACTCGGCCTATTTCTGTTCTTCGTCCTATGGCAACACCGCCAGCCCACTTTACGAAAAACCTTGATACTGGGCGTACTCGCGGGGTGGTTGTTGGCGCTCCGTTTGAACTTAGCGCCCATCGCGGGCATCTGGTTGCTCTGGTATCTATGGCAGCATGGCCACCAGCGTCTGCAACATGCGCTGGTCTTTCTCGGCACAATTGCCGCTGTGATTGCGCCCTTCACCCTATGGAACGCCTATATCACAGGGGGCGATTTCATTCTGATTACCCGCGTCGGCAGCTTTGAGCTATATATGGGCAATAATCGTGATGCCGCCGGCACCGCTTCCGATGGGCGTGCGCCCGCTATTTTGCTCGTGGATGATGGGGATTACCTCAGCGCGCTCATCAAAGATATTCAGCTAGACCCGCTGCGCTTTGCTGGTCTCATGGTGCGTAAAGCCGCCACCTACTGGAGTAATGCCGAACCCAATAGCAATATCGACTATGTGCGTAATGGTGAAAATCTCTCCCCCCTATTGCGCAGCATCCCGATTGACTTCACCATGATTGCCCTGATTGGCCTATTGGGTGTTGCGCTTTTATGGGTAGAACAGCGCCCGCTGGCATGGCTGTTTTTGGGGCTATTATTGGCGCTGTTTGTCGGGGGCATCGCCGCCCATACTGTCGGGCGTATCCGCCATCCGGTCTCATTGCCCTTGATGGTGTGTGGCGCTTATGCCCTAGTGCGCGGGTGGGAGATGTTGCGGGCGCGGAAAGCGGTCACATGGAAGCCCTATCTATTGCCCACCGCCATCGCCCTTATCTGGTCTTTTGCGCCCTATCTCTTCTTGACCAACCCGCCGCAATTCCCGCCAAAGCGCATCCTGCACGAATTGCCCGCTGATGCCCGACCTGTAGGTGCTGTTTTTAACGATGAGTTACGTCTGGTAGGGTGGCGGCCTGTGTCCCTCCTCTCGCCAGAATCTGAAGCGGGTTGGATTACCCCGCAGCAGTCCTACATCATCGAACTTTTCTGGGAAGTGCTGCAATCGACGGAAACGCGCTATGAGTTCACCCTGACTTATGAGGTGGATGGCCAGCGCGTCGCAGGTTACGATCGCTTCATCGGCGGCACAAGCTACCCGCCAACGCCAACATATATGTGGCAGGTTGGCGATATTTATAGCGAAATTGTGGGCTTCCGTCCGCCAGCGAATGCGCCGCTTTTACGCAGTGGGCGCGTCTTTGTAGATGTCTACACGACTGAAGGCGACCTGCGCGACCCCAGCCGCCCCATCTTCGAAGTGGCGATTACCGAGCCGCAAGGCGCTGCCGATATATCTTTGACCACGCTCGCCGTTTATCCCCCCGCTATTCCTGAAGAACTGCCGCCTGTCGATACGGCGCTTGATAGCACGTTCACCGCGCCCAATGGTGACAGCATCACACTACACGGTTATACGTTGCTCAATGAGGCGACTGCTGGCGGAACAATGACGTTAGAGATGGTCTGGTCAGCGCAGACGGAAATTGCCTTGAACTATAATATGTTCATTCATGTGATGAACGAGGATGACGAACTGGTGACGCAGTTTGATGGCCTACCCGTCGCCGATATTTTCACCAGCAACTGGCGTCCAGCATACCCGCTGGTTGGGCAAATCGCCGTGCCAATGCCACAACAAGCGGGGGCATATCGGCTCTATGTTGGTTTATATGATGCGCCTGCCGCTTCGTTCCGTTTAGATGCGGGCACGCCCGATAATCGGCTATTGTTGGCAGAGGTGGTCATTGAATGAGCGCCGACATATAATCAATACACAACAACGGAAGGCGGAACACAATGAACGATGATGCCATACGGCGCGCCGTAGAACGCGCCCTGCGCAAACATTTAGGCCAAGCCGACGGTCGCACGGTCATTGACGCGGCAGATATTGAAGCCGTGCCAGAAGGGGGGACGCTGGTTGTGCCCCCAGATGCCATTATCACCCCGCTGGCACGCCAGTATGCGCTAGACCGCAATATCACCATTACTCAGGCAGAGGTCGCTTTACCAGAGCCGCAACACCGCGTGATTGCTCTCGGCGCAGACCATGGCGGCTATCGCTTAAAAGAGGCGCTTAAGGTTTTCTTACAGGCCGATTACACCCTAATTGATTGTGGCACGGATAGCCCTGATAGTGTAGACTATCCCGACTTCGCCCATGCTGTTGCCCAACAGGTGAGTAGCGGGCGGGCATGGCGTGGTATCATCATTGATGGCGCGGGGATTGGCTCGTGCATGGTGGCGAATAAAGTGCCCGGCGTGCTGGCCGCCATGTGCTATGACCAAGCGACCGCCATCAATAGCCGCGAACATAATAACGCCAATGTACTCACCTTAGGCGCGGGGTTAATTGGCGAGGCGCTGGCTAAGCAGATTGTGAAAACTTGGCTCTCTACCGCATTTGGCGGTGGACGCCACGCGCGCCGTGTGAATAAAATTATCGATATTGAACGCCGCTACCGTGCCGAATAGTGTTATGGCTAGTAGTTGCAGCCAATAGCCTTATGATATGTATTTGCTGTTTGACCAACTGCTAGTGAACTTCAGCGATATTGCCACAGGATTGTACGATGACGAAACCAATCACTGCCGAAAAATTTGAGCGTCTTGTTGACCAGATTACCCAGCAGGTGGTCGCCCGCCTCAGTCAGGAAGGCGAGGCCGCCGGGCATGGCGATTGTTGCACCCATGACGACGATGGCCGCTGTGTGTATCATTGTTCGGATCGTGTGCGGCGGGTTGTGAATAGCGGCGCCGACCGCATTTCATCCAGTTTGGGCTATATCCCGCGCGATTTGAGTATGGCGCGCTTGATTGACCACACCTTGCTCAAACCTGATGCCACCGCCGAAGAAATTGCCCAGCTTTGCCGCGAAGCCCGTGAATATCACTTCGCCTCTGTCTGCGTTAACAGCGGTTGGGTCCCCTTAGCCGCCGATTTGCTGAAGGGCAGCGATGTCGCCGTTTGTACGGTTGTGGGTTTCCCCTTAGGCGCGTCTTTGCCAGAAGTCAAAGCCTATGAAGCCCAACTAGCCATCCAAAACGGCGCGTCAGAAGTGGATATGGTGCAAAACATTGGCTACCTCAAAAGCCGCGACCTCAAAGCCTTGCATCATGATATTGCCACTGTGGTCGCCACCTGTCACGCCCACAACGCCATCTGCAAAGTGATTTTAGAGACATCCAAGCTCACCGACGAAGAGAAAGTTATCGCCAGCCAAGTATCCGTGATGGCCGGCGCCGATTTCGTCAAGACCAGTACGGGCTTTGGTGGCGGGGGCGCGACAGTGCACGACGTGGCGCTGATGCGTCGTGTCGTTGGCCCCGATGTCGGCGTGAAGGCCAGCGGGGGCGTACGCAGCTATGAAGACGCGCAAGCGATGGTGAAAGCCGGCGCCACCCGCATCGGCGCGAGCGCTGGCGTGGCGATTGTGCGCCAAGAGCGTGGCGAGCAAGTCGCTGGTGGCGGTAAAGGGTACTAGGAATGCCCAAACCGCCGATTGCACACTGGAAAATTCGCTGGTAGAGGGGTCTCCTATCGGCAAATTGTACGAACTTGATGGCTATGTGTTGTTGTTAGGCGCGCCTCATAGCAATAATACAGCACTACATCTCGCCAAGTACCGCGCTGATTGGTCAGGCAAAAGCACGGCGCAGCAAGGCGCTGCCATGTTGGTTGGTGGCGAACGCCGTTGGATGACTTTTGATGACCTCGATATGGATACCGCTGATTTTCAGGCGATTGGTGCGGCATACGAACGACAAATCGAGTATACTCCGTGTCGTATTGGGCGGGCGACGGTGCGCTTTTTACGACAGCGCCCGCTGGTAGATTTTGCGGTAGAATACATGAACGCGAACCGCAAGTAATTCGGTAACAATGCTTAAAATTTTTTCGGATGACAAAGGGAGATAAACACAATGGCCGAAGCATTGGGCATGATTGAGACTAAATCGTTCGCCGCCGTCGTCGAGGCTGCGGACGCGATGGTGAAAGCCGCCCGTGTAGAGTTGGTCGCCTATGAGAAAACTGGCGGCGGTTTCGTCACTGCGGTTGTGCGGGGCGATGTGGCTGCGGTGAAGGCCGCCGTAGAAGCTGGCGTTCGTGGCGCCGAAAAGGTTGGGGAAGTTGTCGCTGTTCATGTCATCCCCCGCCCCCATGTCAACGTCGATGCCATTCTGCCGTTAGGCCGCCAAGAAGAAGGCCGCGCGGCGATGCAAAAGGACTAGTC
>WGEI01000462.1 GCA_015492875.1 Anaerolineae bacterium
AAGCAAGCCGCCTTACCGATTTTTGCGGCGCTGGGCGGGATGATTTTCCCTGCGATTATCTTCTCCATTTTCAACTATAACACTGAAGCGGCCTCTGGCTGGGGTATCCCAATGGCGACAGACATCGCCTTCGCCTTAGGGCTGCTGGCGCTATTGGGCAAGCGCGTGCCATTGAGCCTCAAAATTTTCCTCACGACGCTAGCCGTTGCCGATGATTTAGGCGGCATTTTGGTCATTGCCCTGTTTTACAATCAAAGCGTGGCGCTGAACACTTTGGTTATTGCTGGCTTATTATGGCTGGTAATGTTCACGCTAGACCGACTGGGCATGTACAACGGCATTATATTCACCTTATTGGGGATTGGGATTTGGCTAGGTTTCGTCTTTTCCGGCGTCCATGCCACGATTGCGGGTGTGCTCATCGCCCTCGCCATCCCTTCGCGTTCGCTTATTGCGCCCGAACACTTCATCAAAACCTTAGATAAGCAACACGATGAATTGCGCGATGCTGAATTTGAACCGCGCAGCGTCATCGCACAGGAAGAGCAAAAAGCGGCGGTTACAGAACTGCACCACGCTTCGACGAGTATGGTGCCGCCCCTCCTCAGATTAGAGCATGATTTGCAGCCGTGGGTGTCGTTTGTCGTGCTGCCCATCTTTGCGCTGGCGAATGCGGGTGTGGCCATCGGTTCAGAAAACCTACTGCAAACGCTCGGCAATCCGATTACGCTCGGCGTGGCGGGCGGCTTGATATTGGGCAAGCAAATCGGCATTTCGCTATTCGCATGGCTATCGGTGAAATTGGGCATCGCGCGCCTGCCTAAGGGGGTGAAAATGCGCCAGATTTACGCCATTTCGTGGTTGGGGGGCATCGGTTTCACCGTCTCGTTATTCATCACCGAGCTAGCCTTTGCGGGCAATCAGCATCTGGCCGACTTCGCTAAAATTGGCATTATCGGCGCGTCTATTTTGGCAGGTGCTGTTGGTGTGGGGCTGGTTTATCGCGCCACGCCCCCACCCAAAACGGAGACGACACAATCATGACATTAGAGCAAGAGATTGGGCAACTGTTAAGCCAAGTCGGGCAAACCGTCTGCACGGCGGAATCCTGTACGGGCGGCCTCATCGCCAGCCGCATCACCGATATTGCTGGCAGTTCCGCCTATATGTTGGGGGGCGTTGTCGCCTATTCGAACGCGGTGAAGCAGCAGTTACTCAATGTGCAGGAAGAGACGCTCATCACACATGGCGCGGTAAGCGAGCTGACAGCGCGGGAGATGGCGCTGGGGGCACGGGCGCTATTCGGGGCGGATTATGCCATGAGCGTGACGGGTATCGCTGGGCCGAGCGGCGGCACGGATGAGAAACCGGTTGGCCTGACCTATATTGGCGTGGCGGGGCCAGCTGGGTTAGTAATCGTCGAGCGGCATATCTGGCAAGGCGACCGCCTCGCTAATAAGCAATCCAGCGCAACAGCCGCCTTGCAACTTCTGCTCAACACGCTAACCAGCGCTTAGATGGCCGCGACTAAGTGGCCATGATACCGCCATCGAGCACCAGCCCGTGCCCAGTGACAAATGAAGCGGCGTCCGAACATAGCCAAACAATGCCCTCAGCAATTTCTTCGGGCTTGCCCAAGCGCTTGAGCGGAATGGCCGCCACAGTGAGATGGCGCATTTGTTCATTGTGCTCGATAGCGCCCTGCACCATCGGCGTATCGGTATATCCTGGGCAAACGGCGTTCACGCGGATGCCATAGCGAGCATATTCGATGGCGGCGGATTTGGTCAAACCGATGACGGCGTGCTTGCTGGCGGTATAGGCGGCGTCTTTGGGCTGGACGCGCAACCCAGCGACAGAGGCGACATTGACAATTGCACCGCCACCTTGTTCCGCCATGACGGGTAACTCATGTTTCATGCAGAGCCAAACGCCCTTCACATTGACGCTGAGGATGCGGTCAAACACATCTTCGTCAATATCGGCGAGGCGAGAGAGCATATTGCCCGTGATGCCCGCGTTATTCACGGCGCAATCCAGCCGCCCGAAGGCATCTAGCGCGGCCTGCACTAAGGCAGCGACGTGAATGTTATTGGAAACGTCGGCCTTCACAAAATGCCCTGTGCCGCCCTTATCACCAATCATGGCGACGGTTTCATCCCCGCCCGCTTCATCAATATCAGAGACGACCACGCGCGCACCCTCCTGCGCGGCTAGCAATGCCGTCGCGCGGCCAATCCCACTAGCGCCGCCGGTAATCAGCACCACTTTATCTTTTAAGCGCATCAAGAAAACTCCTCTAAAAACACTTTCGTGCGAATGCTTAAGATAACAAATCTGATAGGGAGGCGGCAAATACCTGTACGACTGTCGCAAAAATTACACTTTCGCCTAATAGGATTTAACATAAAGTCAGCTGGGTATTCCCCCTCCAAAAACATTTTTCGGAAAAATCAGCCAGCGTGTTACAATAGAATCAATCCGGCCTTTTTACAATGCCCCATGACGCCCATTGCCGGGGAATTCCAACTATTAGGGTTCTTTAAGACTGTGAGGGAAGCCCATGTCATCAGAACGAACAGGACGTGCTATCCTATCGGCGTTACTCATTGTGATAACACTTTTCCTTGTCGTGAATTATTTCGCTGGGGGACAAGAGGCGAGCTTGCTCTCGTGGCTACTATTGCTGATTGTTTTAACCGCACTATCGCTTGTTTGGACATTTTACGAACCAGCGCAACCGGCCTCAACCGCGATTGAAACCGCACAAAAGGCCGAAGTAGCGGCGCGAGAGGCGGCGCAAAAAGCCGAAGCGGCCAAAGCTGCTGCTCAAGCTAAAGCAGAAACGCCTGCCGAGCCAGCCCCTACACCAGCGCCAGAGCCACCCAGAAC
>WGEI01000463.1 GCA_015492875.1 Anaerolineae bacterium
GATTCCTTAGGCCGCGATATTTTCTCGCGTTTGGTCTATGGCGCGCGTATTTCCCTCTCGGTAGCCTTCATCGGGCCGATTGTATCGCTCGTGATTGGGTTATCGATGGGGCTTTTGGCTGGCTATCTTGGTGGTCGTGTCGATAATTTCATTATGCGCGTGGTGGATGTGTTCTATGCCTTGCCCACGCTACTGGTCATCATTCTATTGATGGCCTACTTCCGCAGCAGCTTCACCGACGCCACCTATGAAGGCTCATTTGGCTACCAACTGAGCCGTGTAGACCAAGCTTTTGGCGGCCTGTTCTTCATCTTTATCGGCATCGGCCTCACCTCTTGGGTGGGGATGGCGCGCCTCACACGCGGGCAGGTGCTCTCCGTCCGCGAACGTGAGTATATTCTTGCGGCGCGCTCTCTTGGTGCGAAAAATATCCCGATTATGTGGCGTCATGTTATGCCCAACATTCTTGGGCCGATTATCGTCGCCGAAACATTGACCATCCCCGCCTATATCAGCACCGAAGCCTTCTTGAGCTTTATCGGTCTGGGCGTGAACCCGCCAACGCCAAGCTGGGGCGCGATGATTTCCGAAGGGTCGCGCGCAGTGTCGTCCTATCCCAATCAGGCGATTTTCCCCGCGCTGGCGCTCTTCTTCATCATGTTCGCCTTTAACTTCCTTGGCGATGGCCTGCGCGATGCGCTTGACCCACGTATGCGTGGCGTAGACTAAATTCCTCACTCTTTCCGGCGTCAATCAGGGCGTGCCAATTGTGGTGCGCCCTTTTGCGTGGTTCGGCGCTTTGTGGCACATTTGTAGCTATCGTTTTATCAGTGAAGTTTTCATATGAACGCGCTTTTCATTCGTAACGCGAAATCGCAAGAACTGGCCTATATTGCCCGCCTCGCTGGGGAAATTTTCCCCGCACCGCCACTGCTTTATCACGAAATCCACCGCCTGCCGCCAAAAGCTGAGAGCCGCCATCTTGTGGGGTTTATCGATGGCCGCATGGTATCGTATGCTCAAATTCAACGCCGCACATTGATGTATGGGCGGGCAGCCCTAGAAGCGGCTTGTATTGGCCCTATTTTCACCTTGCCGCAGTTTCGCGGGCGGGGATATGCCACGAGTATGATGTTTCAACTGGTCGCGTATATGGCCGAAAGTGGCGCGCATCTCGCCCTGTTGAATGGCGCGGCTGACCACCACTATGACCAATTCGGTTTCAGCGCGGTTTGGCCATACTATACCGCCAGCTTTCCCGTCGAAGCATTAGCCCGTTTGCGCCCTCGTGCGGGCTTGCGCGCCTTGCGCCCAGAAGATTTATCCGAAGTGGCAGATTTGTACCAAATGCACTGGGGCGGGCGGGTGGCCTTCTCCCGTAGCCCTGAATACTGGCTGTGGCTGGCGCAACGAGACCGCCTCCATTTACAAGTGCTCGATGATGAAGAGGGGCGCGTTGATGGCTATCTCGCTATGACAAGCTGGAACGACCCGTATATCGAACTTGTCGCTCATAGTGAAGATAGCACCCTGACAATACTCGCCTATCTAGGGCGCGGCTTGCAAGAGCAGGGGCATGATGAATGTCGCCTCTTCCTTTTGCCTGATGATGCGCTATTGGCTTTTGCCCGCTCCTATGTGGCGGTCACTGTTGGCGCGCACTATCGCCCGATTGGGGGCTGGATGGCGCGCCTATTAGATACTTCTGGGCTGATGCAAGTTTTATTGCCAGAACTCACCGCGCAAGCCCAAACCGCTTACCCCGATTTTCCTGCCCAGCAGCTCGTTTTTCGCCTCCAGCCCGATACAGTGGAGATTGGCCTCAAGGGGTATGACGCGAGTTTTAGCCGTCTCGACCACCGTGATTTTATCCAAATACTTTTCGGCTCGTTGCGCCCGCAAGCCCTAGCCATCCGCGCAGATTTATCCCCCGATGCCCGCCAGCTCTTAGAGATGCTCTTCCCCCCACGCATGGCTGCCCTCGCCCCCTTAGATTGGTTTTAGCCCGACAACATGGCATGAACGCCCTCAAATCTGTATACTGATGAGCGACACAGTGGCCTAGCTATGAGGTGATGACCATGCGCTTTCAATCTGAATCGGAAGCCATAGCCTTTATCTTTCATTCCTTGCGCAAGTTGCGCGGTGTAGAGCGCTATCCTGATGAACAATGGCGAGACCCTGCCCCGACGCGCAAGTTATTGATGGCTACGGGATTAGATCGATTAGCGTGCGAATATGTTGTCGTCACGGGTAGTAAGGGCAAAGGCTCTACTGCCGCAAGTATGGCCAAACTCTTAGAATATCTGGGGCATCGTGTTGGCCTATTGAGCAGCCCGCATCTGATTTCATGGACAGAGCGTATCCGCATCAATGGCCGCGCCATCCCAACAGGCGATTTTTTGCGCATCACTAGCGAGTTCGCCCCGTATATTGAGCGTATTGAGCAAACCCTGAACGATAAACAATACTTCAGCCCGACAGGTATTCTACTGGCCATTGCTTTACAGTGGTTCACTGAACAACAGGTAAACGTCGCCGTGCTAGAGGTGGGGCGGGGCGGGCGCTTTGACGATGTATCAGTCGTCAGCAATACCCTATCGCTATTCACGCCCATTATGTTGGAGCATACCAAATATCTTGGCGCTACCTTAGACCGTATCGCCTGGCATAAAGCTGGCATCATCAAGCCTTTTGGTTATGCCTATAGCGTGCCCCAACCAGCAGAAGTGCTCGATGTGTTGCGCGCTGAGGCCGACGCCAAAAACGCTACCTTTGAATGGCTCACCGACCGTGATATAGGGCAGTTTGTCCGCGAAACGCCACAGGGTATCGTCATGGCACTAGGGCGCTATGGCGAGATTGAACTGCCCCTGCATGGCCGCTATCAAGTGATGAATGCGTCGTTAGCGGTGCAAGGGGCGGGCAATGTGCACGGGCGGCTCGGCGGCATCAAACATAATTCCCCACAATATATCCAATGTATCCGCGCGGGTTTACAAAAGGTACGCTGGCCGGGGCGTTTGCATAAAGTGCAAGACCAGCCCAAAGTGTATCTCGATGCGGCCATCAATGCCCAATCGGCGCGCTTGCTGGTGGAAAGCCTCAACGGGCGCGTTCACCAACCGCTTATCAGCATTATTGGTGTGCCTGATGATAAGGATTATGAGGGCGTCTATCGAGAGTTGGGTGCTATCAGTTCGCAAATCATTTTAACCGAAACCGTCCGCAATCCTATCCTCGCTTGGCCAAAGCCGCAGGAAGCACAGGTATTAGCACAGAAGTATTGCACAAAAGTATCTTACCAGCCAACGCTAGAATCTGCATTGGAAGAGGCGCTGCCACGAGTTGGCGCGGGCGGGACTTTGCTCATTGTTGGCACGCTCTCCCTGATTGCCGATGCGTCCGCCATTTGGGAATTGAGCTTGGATGAGATTTAGCGGGTTCGCGCCTGTTTGCTGGCCAAAACCATCGCTATAATTGCGCTGCTTTGTTTCACCTTGCCCAATGATGTGGGCATGGCGGAGGTTGGGGTGTATAGTGCAGGTATGTTGCTGGCATATTGAGGAGGAACGCGATGACGCCCCGTAAGCTCAAAGTGGCGACGGTGCAAATGGATGCGACGCCGTCGCCTGTCGATGAACGTTTAGACCGTGCCGAGCGGCTGGTGAACGACGCCGTTCGCGGCGGTGCACAGTTGGTAGTGCTGCCAGAGCTGTTTAACACGGGTTACGACTATACCCCCGCCAATTATGCCCGCTCTGAAGCGATTGATGGCCTTACCGTCTCATGGATGCGCGATATGGCCGCCGACCACCAGATTTATTTGGCCGGTACGCTGATGCTGCGCGATGTCGATGAGGTGTATAATAGCGCGCTGCTCTTCGCCCCAGATGGCCAATACTGGCGCTATGACAAACAATTCCCCTTTCTCTGGGAGCGCGCTTTCTTCCGTGAAGGCCATCGCCCCACCATCGCTAAAACTGAACTAGGCGATATTGGCCTGTTGATTTGCTGGGATGCTGCCCATCCTGAAGCGTGGAAGTGCTATGCTGGGCAAGTCGATATGATGCTGGTGATGAGTTCGCCGCCGCGTATCGCTTCTGGAGAGCTGGTCTGGCCAGATGGCGCGCGGATGCGGTTCAATACGTTGGGGCTACAGAGTGAATATGACTTCACCGGCCCCGATATGAATACCCGCGCCGCTTGGATGCAAGTGCCCGTTGTCCATGCCTCGGCCTCTGGTGCGTTTAAGTCTCCTTTGCCGCTGGCGCAAATATCGGTTGGCGTGCCGATGCTGTTGCGCCCCTCGATGTGGTCACGTTGGAAAGAGGCCGATACCGCGCTGTTAGAATGCGGCTATGCTCCCTCGACGAAAATCATCAACGACCAGGGCGAGGTCATTGCCCATGTAGAAACGGATGGCGATGGGTGTACTTTGGCCGAAATCACGCTTGCTGATAAAAAGCCCAAACCCGAACGCTACCAACCGCCCATGCAACACACCGACGCGCTCACCTATCTTTTCGCCGATGTTGTTGCGCCGGCTTTGCTCGCGCCGATTTACCAGCGTGGCGTGCGGCGGCAATGGGGCGCAGAGATGGCGCCAATGGACTTCAGCACGCGTGTTTGGTTGTGGACGACGATGGCGGCGGCTTTGCTGGGCTTCTTCACTGGCCGCAAATTGGGTGATAAATAATTGATGACACCCAAGCATATTTTGCTGATTTCGCGCTGTCCGCCCTATCCCATTCATCTGGGCGATAGGCTCATTATCTGGCATCTTGTTCGCCATCTAGTGCAGCGTGGCCATACAATTGACTTGTTGGCGTTCGCCAACCGCCCGCAAGATTGGCAGGAAATCCCCCAATATGCGCCATTTTTCCGTTTAGTCGAACTCTATCCAGAGCCAAGCCGAACCCCGCTGAGCTATCTTCAGCGGGCGTTTTTCCCTGCCGCGCGTTTCCCGCACCATGCAGAGCAAGCGTGGTCGCCGCAGATGTGGCAGGCGATTACCCGCCGCCTTTCGTTAGAACGCTATGATGTCATCCACCTGTTTGGTGGGGTACAGGTTTATGAGTTCGCCCGCGCGCTCGCTGGACACCCCGCACTCATCACGCCCTATGAGAGCTATAGCCTCTATTTGCGGCGCGTTGTCGCCCATCAGCGTGGCTTGAATGGGCTAGCGGCGCGGTTACAGTGGCGCTTCGCCCGCCTGTATGAGCGCTTCATGTTCACACCATATGACCGCGTTGTCGTCATTGCGGAGCCAGACCGCGATGAGTTATTGCATTTGAACCCGTCGCTTCCCGTTGAAGTTATCCCCAATGGTATTCACTTGTCCTTTTTTCAGCGCGAAGATGCGCCACGAGATGAGGCAACGCTGCTCTTTGTCGGCAATTATGAATATGCGCCCAATGTGGACGCTGCCCTCCGCCTAGCGCATGACATTTTGCCACAGGTGCGTGCGGAACGCCCTGATGCCCGCTTATTGCTGGTCGGCAACGCGCCGCCGCCACAGGTGCAAGCCCTCGCCTCAGATGCGATAGAAGTAACTGGCCGCGTGCCCGATGTCCGCCCCTACCTTGCAAGGGCGACGGCCTTCGTCTGCCCGTTGACGCTGGGCGCTGGCCTGAAGAATAAAGTGCTTGAGGCGTTGGCGATGGGCTGTCCGGTAGTGGCCACGCCGCTCAGCGTTGATGGTATTGCGGTGGAGCATAACACCAGCGCTTTAGTCGCTCCAGTAGACCAGCTAGCGCAGGAAACGCTTCGCCTGCTGAACGATACGACCTTGCAAAGACGCCTCAGTATCACAGGTCACCAGCTCATCATCGAGCGCTATAGTTGGGAGCAAGTCGCCACGCGCTACGATCAACTCTATGATGAGTTGGCTGCATCAAACTAAAAAGTGTTTTGCGGGGGGTTCACCCTCACGCTCCCACGAGGGAACGAAGCCCCCTCGACCCCATTGCTCGGCACTGCGTGCCGAAAATGAGATACAGATGAGCAGTTGCGATAGGACATCCTAGCGCCATGTTTGATACTATCCCCTAACAGGATTTTTAAGGCTTAAAACGGGGGTATGGGGGCAGTCCGCCCCCATAAATGCCCTGTTTTGTTGTTGAAAGTGCTATACTTAACATATGGTAGCAAATGATGATTCTGTGCCCATTGCCTTGCGCCCACCAGACCCCTTCACGCGGATTCGCCCCGTGCTGTTGAGCGATGTTGAGGTGCTGATTGCTTGCTGTTGGCCAGAGCGCACGGCGGATTCTATTCGCTCGTTGGTAGTGACGGCCATGCGCCAAGCGCGTGATGGGCGTGGGTTGGGCGTCGTGGTGATGGTCGATGGGCAAGTCGTGGGCTACGGCCAACTGACCGCGTGGGGGCATTGTGGCGAAATCAGCGATTTGTACATCACCGAGCGCTATCGCAGCGCTGGCTTGGGCACTACGCTCATTCAATATCTGGCGCGCGCCGCCAAAGAGATGCACATGAAGTGTGTCGAACTGGGTGCTGCCCGCAGCAATCTGCGCGCGCTCGCCCTATATAAGCGTTTGGGCTTCACTGAGCATCGTGAAATTATGGTAAATCTGGGGCAAGGGCGCGAGCCTGTCGTTTATTTGCGCCTCAACCTTGACCAAACAACTTAAGGGAACACATGGAAGACACCCATATTGACCCGATTCTTGGCCGTGAATTAGCTTACTATCCCGTCGCGCGTTGGCGGTTACTTTTGCGTGGCGGCGTCGCCTACACCTTTGGCTATCTGGTGCTTATGCTGGCCTTTGCCAATGTCGATGATTTAACTGCCGCCCCTTATGTCATTGGTGGGCTGGCGCTGTGGGCGCTGCCGATTGGCTGGTATGTATTGCACTTTTGGAATCGGGAAGTGACGCTCTATGAGCAGGGCTTTAGCTATCGATTGGGTTCGCAGGTGGCGTTCATCCGCTATGAAGATGTCGCCCGCTATTACCAACGTGCCGAGCGCGTCCGCTATTTCGGCCTTATCCCCTATACCGTCCATCGCTATACCGTGCATACTGTGCTGGATGAGGTCATCACATTGGGCAATATCTATTATCGGGTAGGCGAGTTGGCGCTCAAGTTAGAAGCGGCGATTATGGCGGCCTTGCGCCCCAAAGTGCACGAGGCGCTATCTCGGGGCGAGCAAGTGGCGTTTCACGAGCGCCTCTTCCTTGATAACGATGGGCTGCATAGCGAAGGCCGCACTTTGTTATGGGCAGATTATCGCGGCTATCGCACTGAGCGGCGGCAATTGTGTATTGATGCCGCAACGCAACAAGGATGGTTCTGTGCCCCCTTAGCCGAGATAGCGAACCTGCTCCTATTGGTTGAATTGCTCCGCCAATATCATGAGCAGCTTACCCCTTAACCTGAGCCTGAAGTGCCACTCTGCGCGCTTTCCGCATATCCTATGAATTTTTGGGCTGTTTCATTGTAGCTACGTTATACTATAAGCATGTAGGAAGATTGCTGTCGTCACTTAGCTGAAGGATGCGGAATGCTCACACAAAATTAGGCGTAACGGGGCAATCACCAACACCAACACCCTTAAATCGCCAGTTAAGCCGCGCCCAGCACTTGATTATCGAGGTATAAGCGCGTGTATGTACGTAAAGCGGATGACGGAGAAATGCGGTCATGTCGCATGTTTACATCTGTTTAGCGCCGAATGATAAGCAAGCAGGACTGAAGGTTCATCAAGCGCTGTTCACCGCACGTTTGCCTGTTTGGATGCCAGAAATTGACCCGATGAGCGGCGTTTCGTTGAACAGTGAGATAGACCAAAAGCTGGAAGAGGCTTTTGCCGTGGCCTTGCTGGTCTCTTCTGCGGCGCTACAATCCACCACCGTTACTTACCAATGGTCAAAGGCGTTGGGCATGAAAAAGCCCGTTGTGCCATTGATGGTCGCTGATGTGCCCATGTCCCAAGTGCCCCAACCGCTGCGCAGCCTCACCTTCTTTGATTGCCGCCATGCCGTTCCCAAAGGCGCTATTGATCAATTGCTGTCGCACTATCATATCTCGCCCCAATCTGCCCAGCTGTTGCGTTTAGTCTATAACGCCGCCCAGCCCTTGCGCGTATTGGCGCGGGTGTTGCTATGGAGCTATGCCCACGTTGTGGCGCGGCGGGTGTCTCATGAGGACTTTTATCGTTTGGTCGATATGGTTGACCACTACTATGGCCGCATCTATGAGAAGGCCTTTTTGGATATTAATCCAGATGCCGTCTCTAATGGCCAGCAAGCTATCACTCAAGCGGTGGCTTTCATCAGCCAGACCTCGCCATTTTTCGCAGGCTTGATCGATTTTGACCGCGCCCCGTCAGTGGATGATGATGTTGAAGACCTGAGTGGCCTGATAGAGATTTCGGAGGAATATCGGGAAGGGGTGATAGAGCCGCT
>WGEI01000464.1 GCA_015492875.1 Anaerolineae bacterium
CATTAAGCCTAATGTGGTGCTTTTTGGTGAGCAGCTGCCTATTCGAGAGTTACAAGCATCTAAACAAGCAGCCCGTGAATGTGATGTAATGCTGGTTGTGGGTACATCTCTAGAAGTAGCACCAGCAAGCGATTTACCCATTCTGGCACATCGCACTGGCTCAAAACTGATTATCATCAACCTGAGCACCACCCCAGCAGACCCATATGCACAAATCGTGATTCGTGGCAACGCCGCCGATATACTCCCACAAATTGTCCAACGGCTGGAGATGCTTTTATGACCGGCGCACAATCCCAGCGAGATAGGAAACACATGGACCCGCAGACTTTATTGGCTCATTATGAGCGGATTATTGAAATCAGCCAGCAGCTGAACACAACGTTAGACCATATGGCGTTGTTGAAGAAAATTATTACTGCGGCAACTGAGCTGATTAATGCTGATGCAGCATCTATTATGTTATTAGATGAATCTACGGGCGAACTGCGTTTTGCTGCGGCCACCAATATCAATCCCCATGAAATGGAAGAAATTATTGTACCTTTAGAGGGGAGCATTGCAGGTTGGATTGCAACACATGGTGAGCCACGTGTTATTGAGGATGTCACCAAAGAGCCGAGTCATTTTCAAGGTGTTGACAATACTATTGCCTATGAAACCCGCAATTTATTGGGTGTGCCTATGCGGGCGCACAATAAAATTATAGGCGTTTTGCAGGTTGTTAATAAACTCAACGGCGATCATTTTACAGAGGCCGATATTGAGACACTGACAACCCTAGCGAGCCAAGCGGGTACAGCGATAGAAAACGCACGCTTATTCCAGCAAAGCGACTTCATTGCCGAAATGGTACATGAACTCCGCACGCCCTTAGCGGCGTTAAAAGCCAGCACAACCCTATTATTACGGCCAGAAATAAGCGAGGAAAAAAGGCGGGAAATTATTGAGACAATGCAGAATGAGACCAACCGACTCATTCAATTGACAACCGACTTCCTCGACCTAGCGAGAATGGAATCAGGCCGAACGAAACTAGAGTTAGCGCCATTTGACTTGAATAAATTGATTATGGAGAGTGTGGAAGTCGTTCGGCAACAGGCAGAAGACAAGCATATTCGTATCTTTGTGCCTACTGAAATCAATTATGTGGTCAAAGGTGATAGAGGGAAACTCAAGCAAGTTTTATTAAATCTTTTAACTAACGCGATTAAATACAATCGTGAAGGCGGTAGCATCACGATTTATACGGAGCAAGTAGAAATTGATGAACAACCGTTTGTAGAAATTGCTGTGCAAGATACGGGTTATGGCATCTCTAAAGAAAATCAACGGCACATGTTCCAAAAGTTCTTCCGTGTCGCCAGCACAGAGGGATATTCTCAGGGAACTGGCTTAGGGTTGGCGATTACTAAACATATTGTTGAGGCGCATGGCGGGCATATTGGTTTGGAAAGTGAAGAAGGCGTGGGGTCTACATTTTACTTCACCGTGCCATTGGTGCAGGAATGATCATGACATTTGGGCATTTGGGAAGCAACAAGGGCGGCCAGCAATAGGTCGCCCTTTTAACATTAAGCCTCATCAAAGTCTAAGAGGACTTTGAGCACCCCTTTTTCCGCAGCCTTATCAATTGCCTTTAGGGCTTGCGTGAAAGGATAGCGGTCATCAATCAAAGATTCAACATCGACTAGGCCAGCTTTTAAGACACGTAAGGCCGCAGGGAAGCAACCACAGCGACTGCCTATCACTTTAATTTCTCGCACAGCCACTTGCGTCATATCAATCTGAGGTAGTCCATGATAGGTGCTGTTAAGGATGATTGTCCCCCGCGATTCAACAAGTTGAAGCGCATCGGCAAAACCAGAAGCCTGACCTGTGCTATCGACAACGACTTGTGCGCGCTCTGATTCGAGGTCTTCAAAAGCAGCAGTGGGAATGCCCCAACCTTCAAGCAGACGTGCCTGTTTTTCGTGACGGACAACAGCGACAACATCTGCCCCGGTTAAGCGGATAACCTGCGCGACTAACATACCCAACTTACCAACGCCCAGAATCACTACACGGTCATGGGGAGAAATATGAGCAGAGGCAAGCACTTCTAAAGCGGCGGCTAGCGGCTCTACGAAAACGGCTTGATCATCGCTGATGTCATCAGGGACAGTGTGTAAATTCGCCGTTTTCAAAGCGAGATATTCGGCAAAAGCGCCAGGGTGCTCATGGATACCCACAGTAGAGCGATGGCGGCATTGGCTTGGAATCCCACGATAACAAAAATCGCATTGGTCACAGGCTACATTAATCTCCCCAACGACACGACGACCAAGCAATTCCTGAGGGCCATCGACCACTTCAGCCACGAATTCATGGCCTAAAACGCCCTGAAACCCATACATCCCTTTGATGAGTTCAAGGTCTGTATTACAAATTCCCGCACGACGGATTTTTAGCAAAGCCTGTCCCGCTTTTGGTGACGGAACAGGCAACTCGGTTAATTGCAATTGGCCATCGTAGAGTACAGCACGCATATTTTAAGCCTCTGCAAACTCAGCATCTTGATGAAGCGTCCCACTACCTTTGAGAAAGGGAATTTCGCCCTTTTCCCAAGAGACGAGTAAGGGCACAGCGATAAAGATAGAGGAATACGTACCAGAGAGCAAGCCGACGAAGAAAATGAAGATGAACTGCTTAATAGTGTCACCGCCAAAAAGCAAAATGGCAATCATGATGAAAAACGCATTTAGCTGGGTCGCTAATGAGCGGTGAATGGTCTCCCAGATGCTACGATTAACGATCATCTCGTATGGCTCGCCCAGATAGCGCGGGATATTCTCGCGGATACGGTCGAAAAGCACAATGGAGTCTTGAACCGAAAAACCAACAACGGTTAATACAGCAGTCAAAAATAGAGCATCTACTTTCCAACCTAGCACAATGCCCATTAAGGACATTACCCCCATAACAACGAGAATATCATGAAGCATGGCGGCAATAGCACATACGCCATAGCGAAAGGCGTTAGGTACTTGGCGGAAAGCGACGACAATGAAGCCTGTGATAACAATAGTGGCCACGATAACAGCAGCAATAGCCGCTTGGGTTACTTCATGGCCAATGGTGGCGGAAACAGATTCAAAGTTGAAGCTATCTTCATCCAAAGGGCCAAGTTGCGCCAACGATTCACGGATGGCTTCTTGAGTATCGTTATCGTAGAAGCCTGCAGTGACAGACCACTTATGTTCAGAAGGCTCGCCACGCTGCTGAACGATAACTTCATCGCCTGTTAAATTGCGGAACACTTCGCGTATGTCTCCCTCAGTGGGGCCATCAGCAGTATATTGGAATGAGTAGTTACTACCGCCAACAAAATCAATATCAAGGCGAAACGGTGCACCGGTAGTAGCCGTAGAGTAAATCATGATAAGGATGCCGGGCACGATAATTAACGCTGAAAAGAGAAAATACCAGCGGCGGCGCTCAACGATGTTAAACATGGTTTGTATCCTCCTTTAGACACCCAGCAGCCATTGACGTTTTTCTAAAGATGAACGCAAGACACCCACCAACACATATAAGAATGTACGAGTGACCAGTACGGCGGTGAATAGGTTAATAATCAAGCCGAGTGCCAATGTGATGGCAAACCCACTGACGATAGCTGCGCCCGGCGTTTGGCCAAAAAGGAACAGAATCGCACAAATGATGATGGTGGAGAAATTGGAATCGCGGATAGATGTCCACGCACGCTCAAAACCAAGTTGGAGCGCTTGATCAAGGTCATTCCCTGCGCGCAGTTCCTCTTTAATGCGTTCAAAGATGAGAATGTTGCCATCCACAGCCGTGCCAATAGATATTAGGAAACCGGTGATAGCTGGTAATGTAAGCGTTACTGGAATCAATTTGAATACGGCCAGATTTAACAAGATAAATACAATGAGCGCTAAATCTGCGGCAATACCTGGCACGCGATAGTAGACAAACATAAACGTCAGCACGACAAGCACACCTAGCACACCTGCACGAATGCTCGGTTCGACGTTTTCACGGCCTAGCGTAGGGCCAATATTTTCTGCACTGACTACACGCAAGGGAATGCGCAAAGCACCAGAGCGCAACTGAAGCGCCAGCGTACGAGCTTGATTTTCTAGGCGGCGCGCTGTTTCTAGAGGGGATTCACCTGGAAGCGATTGTTGCCCAAAGGTGATAATCGACGTTCCCTCTAAACGACCATTAATAATAGGGGTAGAAAGCACCTCGCCATCGAGAACAATGGCCATCGGCTCGCCAGTAGCACGCTCGGTAAAATCGGCAAATTCCTGTGCCACTTCATCTTTAAGCGAGAATTGAATATGCCATTCTGGTTGCCCGTTAGGACGTGTAGGGGAGAACACTGCACTGGCAGCTTGAAGCCCGGCACCGGTAACCACCGTTTCAAATGGCTGCCCAGTGAGTGGATTGAGCATCGCTTCTTCGCTAGCGCTTTCAACATCTAAGCCACGCTGTTCTAGCAATTTAAGTTGCTCAGTTGTAAGAATGTGTTCGCCTTCGAGGTCATAACCGCGCAACCCAGTGAAATCGACAAATTCTAGCAGAGCGGTTTGCTGAATCGCTTCAATGGCTTGTTGTGGATCATGAAGACCGGGGAGTTCAACGAGAATACGATTATTGCCCTGAATTTGAACGGTCGCCTCCGTTAAACCTAAAGCATTTACACGCCGAGAGACGCTATTCGCCGTTTCACGCAAATCTTCAATGGTGAAAGCATCCGGCGGCAACTCTGCTTCTAACAAAACACGAAGGCCACCAACCAAATCCAGGCCGAGGCTCTGTTGAACTTTAAAAAGATATTGCGGCTCACCATCTTCATTAACGCCCGTTTGTAAGCCAGTCGTCTCGGGTAAAGCAACCCAA
Organism: Anaerolineae bacterium; assembly: GCA_015492875.1. Classification (GTDB taxonomy): domain Bacteria; phylum Chloroflexota; class Anaerolineae; order Aggregatilineales; family Phototrophicaceae; genus S146-30. Next base: position 4,912 of record WGEI01000464.1, read on the forward strand.
ACGCAAAATATCGCAAGAGCGAGAATAAAAATGAGCCAACGCACATGTCTGCCCATAGGTCAAAGCCTTTCTAATCGTTAACGGGGGCGGTTTTGCCCCCGTTCCCTGCAAATAGAACTTTTAAGCTGTAGGCTCGTCCATATCAGACATTAAACCAAGTCCGATACGGGCATTTTTAGCAATTTCCTCCGGGTCGTAGGGCTGCATAATGGCAGCGTTAATCATACGAACAACGACACCATCAGCAATTTCGACGAAGGCAATGCCTTGTTCAGGCACAACTTCAACGATACGCCCAATGACACCGCCATAAGTAATGACCTCGTCACCAGCTTGCATTTCACTGACGAAACGCTGCCGCTTCTGGTAATCGCGCTGTTTTGGGAAGAGCACCATCGCCCAGTATGCGCCCATACCAAGAAGCAAAAGCACCCCGACAAGAATAATTTCTGGCATGTATTTTCACCTCTAACAACCCTAATTCTGGAGGAAGCGAGCTGATTATAATCCCGTTGAGGGTGATAATTCTAGCCTGCTGTTGTAAAGTTATGGGATATTGAACGGATTTCAGACATAGTGATTGCTTGACCAACCTACCGTTACCCCCTAAAATAAGCACGCAATCAATGATTATGCCTGTAGTCCATTACAGGCTGGAGGAATAGGGTAAACGTTATGATCAAAGCAATACGTTTGATATTGCTAGCACTCCCTATCGGAGCACTTGTCTTACTAGCAGTTCCGATGGCCGGTGCTGGAGACATTATCCTAAGTAATAATTCTGGAGACGGAAACGATGTGTTCTTCATCAGTGGCGAACCGTCGCTGGTGATTAACGGTTTTGACTTAACACCGCTAGGCGTTCAGATGCCGGCAACACTAGACCGCGTCAATATCAGCGTAAAAACTCCTGCACCAGGTGCGCCCGTCGAAGTCGTCGTTTATCAGGACGCGAACGGCGGTTCTCCGATTGATAGCGAGCTGGTTGGTAGGGCAACGACGACGATTGATAACGCTGGTGTTTTCAGTTACACCTTTGACCCGCCCCTATTAATCACCCAGCCGGTAGTATGGGTAGGGTTCTATTTACCAGTAGGGTTAGAATTTTATGCCGATAATTCAGGTACATCGGTGCTCACTTGGTGGGCATGGACAACAGGCAGCACATTTGATGTTAGCAGTTTAGCGAATGCCGAAGTTCTTGGCCCTGCTGATGGCAGTGACCCGGTTGGCATTGATATGGGGGGGGTAGCCCGCATCACGGCTGAGCTGAAAACCGCTAACGGACAAGACATTATCCGTTCCGTTAGTGACGTTGGCACGCAATTAGTGAGTGATACGCCCTTTGATATTGCCAGCGTGTTGCTGAATTATGAATTTTGTGGTCCTGTCTATTATGACCCTGAAGACCTCGCTGGCGATTTCACCGTCGTTTGCCGTTCAGACACCCATGACCCCCTAGCGCCGACGGAAGTCATTCCCAGCGATAAGGAATTTGAGCGGCGTGGCTATCTGTTTGATATTATGGCGTTCGGCGAGTACCGCGCTGTACCTAATGATGCAGAGTGGTTACGGCGACCGGTAACGCATTGTATTCGCCCGCGCCCAGAGGACTTAGAGCAGGCGGTTATCGGCAGTGCTTATGGTGCGCCACGTGTGTGGCATATCTTGCCGACTGTCCGCTTCGGGGAGTTCATCTGTGCGGAAGTGACGAATACGGGGTATCTATCCTACTTCGTACCACGCGCAGCAGACATTACTGACCCCAAAAACCTTAATTTGCAATTCGCTTATGAGCCTGTCATCAACCCGCACCCGCTGCAATGTGGCTCGCCTGCTGAAGTGCGCGTGAGTGTAATCAATAACGGGCCAGACGCAACAGACCGCTCATTCGTGGTCAGTGTGACCGATGTTTTGGCCAGTACCGGGCAAATTTTAGCAACTAGCCAGTTTGTTGTGCCCACTTTGGCAGCAGATGAGGCCTATACAGGCACTGTTAATTTGACCACAACAACATTTACTAACGAGTTGCACTCAGTACAGGTGACGATTGACAGCGGGAACTATATTCCAGAGCTGAACGAAAGCGACAATTTCTACAGTTCGGAATACTTGTTAGGGCAGGGTATTTGCGGTTCGCCCAGTAACTCCAACTTGGAGTTTGAGGTGCAGCCAGTGATTGACCCGCACCCACTGGTCTGCGGCCAAAATTCGACCATCACGATCAAGGTCAAAAATACGGGTACAGAGCGGACGCCCGCGCCAACACGTATGAGCATTGTAGATACGCTCGTCAGCACCGGGCAGGTGCAGGCGGGGATTGATGTCACTGTGCCGGAACTTAACCCCAATGAAGTATTCACTAGCGTGGTATTGATGAATGTGAGCACGTACTACAACGAGATGCACCGAACCACAATCCGCCTTGATGCAGATTCTGGGGTGATTGAAACAGACGAAACGGATAACCTGTTTGAGCAAAATTATGTCTTGCAACAGGGTAGCTGTCCGTAAATACTAAAATCGCTTGTATCAACGTGGGGGCGGCAAAAGTTGCCCCCACAGCTTTTAACTATGGTTAGATTTCTGAGGAGCAATTGAACAGTGCGCATTGAAACCAACAAGAAGCTGGTCAAACGTAATAGCCAACTATCGAACTATTTGTTTTTCGCCACGATGGCGGTATTGATTGGGGGCTTTCTTATCACCAATGGCTGGCTTTTCAATGACACATTGGGCACATTGTCGATATTAATTGCTCCGCTGCTGCTGGTGTTGGGGCTGGTCATGACTGTTGCCTCTGTCCGTATGACCAACCTTTGGGCAAGAACGCCCCGCCCCGAAGATGCGCTTGAAGAAGGGTTAAAAGGGCTTAGCAACAATAGTGTGCTTTATAATTATTATCATTTCCCATCGCGGCATGTCCTCATTTGCCCGCAAGGTGTATTCGCCATTGTGACCCCATGGCAGGCGGGACGGCATACAGTGGAAGGCAATCGCTGGAAGGCGCATTACAGTTTACCGGGGCGGATTATGGCAACATTACGGTTTGATGCCATTGGTAACCCTATGGATAAGGCCATCAAACAAGCTGAACATGTGAAAAAACTTCTGGCGAAGATTGGTGCTGAAGATGTTGAGGTTCAGCCATTAGTTGTCATGGTAGATGAGAAAGCAGAGATTGAGCAAAATGAACCCGCAGTGCCAGTGCTCTTCGCTTTTAAGAAAAAGCCGAACCTACGGGACTATCTACGCGACTTGAAGCGCCAACAGCAAAGCGCAGAAACTTCATCGCCAAAGGGCAAAAAGAAACAAGCAAGCCGTGAGAATACACTGCCATTAACGGATGAACAAATCAAAGCGTTTGAAGCAGCAACACTCAAGCGATGAACCAACGCATCAAACACCATCGTATCCATTGGGCTTTAATCGGCATTATTTTGCTTGGTTTTGGCCTGCGGCTCTATCATCTGCACGCTGTTCCGTTACGCGGGGATGAGGCCTTCGCCGCGCTTTACTGGGCAGGATTGCCACTAAAAGATTCACTGAGCACAATCATAACCATTGAGCCATTCCCCCCATTAAACTATGTCGCGCATCGTATATGGGGCGTCGTATTCGGCATCGATTCCCCATTTGCGTTACGTATGTTGCCCGTGCTGGGCAATGTGGTAGGGGTGGCTGTGCTGTATGCGCTGGGCAAACGGCTGGGCGGTAAGCAACTAGGTTTAGTTGCGGCATTCTTGTGGGCTATTCATCCCAATCAGATATGGCATGCACAAGACGTGCGCCCTTATGCCCTTTGGGCAACATTAAGTGGCTTGTCGTTATGGCTCGGTTTACGGTTGATAGCACGGCGGAAGCGGCTAGATTGGGTACTGTATGGCCTAATTGCGATTATAACCGCCCTTTATTTCTATACAGAACTCTTTTTTATTGGCACATTGGGGCTATACGTCCTAGTGACCCATTGGCGGCGTGACCGAAACTTTGTTTTGCGGTTTCTAGGCTTGCAAATCATCGCCATCAGTGTGGCTTTCTTGAGCTATATTATTTTTCAAGGCTCATTAGTTGGTAGTAGCGCTTATGATGGCAACATCAGCGCCTTAGACCCGACGCTTTATCTTACGTGGTTCTTGCCAGCATTCACCATTGGCGACACGTTACCCCAAAACTTCCTCAGTTGGATATGGCCTCTACTAGTCGGGGGATTTATCGGCGCAATGATACTCCTTTGGCGCTGGAAAAGAACAACGGGGCTATTATTAGGCATGTTGGCGCTCCTTCCGCCAATAGCGCTGGGGATTGTATCGTTAAAAGTGCGGGTCTTTCATCCTCGTTATGTATTAGGGGCAGAAGCAGCTTTCATTCTCATATTCGCTGCAGGTATCGTGG